>QZKB01000006.1 GCA_003599415.1 Ignavibacteriales bacterium
CCTGTTGATTTTGAAACTAAATTAAATTATAAATATGTCGCTTAATTTTTCTCTACCATATTTCTTTATTTTTTGTTTGACTTTTTGATAGCATTACAGAAAGTCTTATGGACGCGAAAGATGCAATATGGTGAAATAAGTCTCGATGACATTTATTTAAGTAGATTTCAAAAAATTGTGGATATTGATAATGATGGAGTTAATGAAGTTTTAGTTACCGGTGAGGATATTGAAAAGACAAATAGAAACAAATATAATCGAATTGTGTGCTTTAATAATAAGGGAAAAGTAATCTGGGAATATTGGTTTAAAGACAAAATCAATACGCAAAAGGAAAAACTTAATGGAATTTATCGTTATTCATTAATTGTAAATGTTGTCGAAAAAAAACATAGAAAAGAATTATACTTATATGCTAATAATTTTGACAGTTTTGCCGGTGTAATTTTTAAATTAGATTTAAAAACAGGTAAAAGATTAGAAGGAGTTTTTTGGAACAGCGGACATATACAAAACGCTATAATAGATGATTACAACCACGATGGGAAACTCGAGTTGATTTGTAATTCGTATAATAACAGTTATGAAAAATGTGGTGTTTTTATCATTGACATAGATAGATTTAGCGGCAGAAGTCCGGCTATAAAAGGTTATAATTTTTATGGCTATGGTATCCCTGACTTTGAAACTTATATACTAATACCTAATTCTGATTACAATAAATATTTGAATTATCGGAATAATGTAATTAGTGGGGGAAGCTTAAAATTGTCAGAAAATGGAAATAAAATTACTTTTACAGCTAGTGAAGACATTCGTTATTTCGGCATGGCCGGGATAATTTATTATCTAAGTCCAAATCTTAAAGATTTCGATATTGTTATCGGAAGCACATTTAGAGTATTACGTGATACGCTTGTTGCACACGGTAAATTGAAATTAAAAATACCAACTGATTCCCCAGAATATTGCAATTGGCTTAAATCTCAAATCCTTTACTGGAACGGAAACAAGTTTGTAAAGAGGGAAGAGTTGAACTAAACAGAGTAACTTGTAACTCTGTTTAGTTCTCAAGAAAATAGTTTATTGCCAATCACTTACAATTTCGTTTTGATCTGTTGAGTTCGTTAGATTTATTTGTGATGATCCATCTGCGTTCATTATCCAAACATCATTTTGCACCCCATCCCAAACAGTAAAGATAATTTTTGATTCATCTGGAGACCAAATAGGACCCGAAGCATTTTTATCAGTAAACTCAGTTAATTTTACAAAACCAGTACCATCAAAATTCATTACACAAACATCTTTAAAATCATAAATATAAACGATTTTATTATTTACTGAGGATAATCTTGGGTAACCATCACAATAAGAATTAGTTGTTAATTGTATTTCTTCACTAAAATCCGAATTTGAGGTATAAATTTCTCCATCATATGACCAAGATGAAGTTTGTTTATAATAACAAAATTTTGTACCAGTACTATTTATATTTATATTATCGCCAGATTTTCCTTGTGAATAAAAATCCGTCAATTTAGTTTTCTCACTTCCATCGTAATTTATTTCTGTAATTTCGGTCCATCCAGTACTCTGAGCATTAAAGTACCATATTTTTGAGTTACTTCTAAAAATGGGATTTCCATTACCATATTGTGGATTATCATTTGTAATTTGGACATTGTTTGTGCCATCAGAATTCATCAGGAATATTTCATGACCACCAGTCGAAGAATTATCGCTTGAATATACAATCTTAGTCTTGTCTTTAGACCATCGAGCATATCGAGAGTTTTTCGAGTCATTGTGGATTAAAGTGACTGCGTTCCCGTCATCATTCATTGAATAAATACTTAAACTTGCATTATCTCCAACGGGTCCTTTAGATAAAAGAATTTCTCCAGTAGTAGGAGTTATTGGCATTGAGAAACTGATATCAACTATATCACTTAAATTGATTTCCTCAGTTCCATTAGTTTTGTGTATTACCATCTTTGCTTCTTGTGCAAAAGTTAATTGCCAAATAAAAAGTACCAGAATTATTGAAAAGAACTTTTTCATATTTTCTCCAAATTAAAATTTATTATTGTTTTGTTTTTAGAATCATTTTAGCAACAGCATCTTTTTGGTAAGAAGCGAGCTGTTATACTTTACCTGGCAGATATAAATTCCGCTTGCGACAGTTCGACCAGCGTCATTTTTACTATCCCAATTTGTATTGTAAACGCCTGCTGCCTTTTGCTCGTTTGCAAGGTTTCTAATAAGCTGTCCGTTAATGTCAAATATTTTCATTTCAACATTTCCAGCTTTTGGAATTGCATAGCTTATAGTAGTAGTTGGATTAAACGGATTAGGATAATTTTGCAAGAGAGTAAAAGTTTTAAGAGCAGTATTTAATTTCTTCGCATCAACTGCATCAACAATTCCATTAAAGGTAAGTTTATCAATTGAAGTTATTGGATAAGAAGAAGTTCCACTCCTGGTTTTCACATTCATATAATAAGTCTGTGCCCAAACAGCGGAGGAGAGTAAAAAAAACAGAATAAATTTTCTCATAAGCACCTCATTTAATTTGTATTTATAAAAATTTCAAGATCATCCTTTACGTAAAAGAAGATGATATTGTTGATTTATCTTTTAATACACAGCAGCTTTAAGCACTTCCGAAAATCCAATCAAATTATTTATATTGCGATATGCAAAAACACATTATGAACGTTTTCACTTCGTTCTTTAATACACGGCTAATTTGAAATTTGGGAGAGAAATGTCTAATTTGTTCACAGATTTTAGGAATGATTAAGATGAATGAACTATTAAAAAGAATTACAATTAATCCGGAACAATGTTCAGGAAGACCATGTATCCGGGGAATGAGGATCAGAGTAACTGATATCCTCGATCTTTTCGTTGCAGGATTGAGCTCTGAGCAAGTGCTTATAGAATTACCGGATTTAGAGCGTGAAGATTTACAGGCTGCATTTCTATATGCAAAACAAAAGCTTGATTATCCTGTACTTGCCGCATGATAATAGTAGATGCACAGCTTTCTCCGTCTATTGCCGATTGGATAAGAGAAAATTATTCAATCGATGCTGTAGCTGTAAAAGATATTGATCTAAGGGATGCGACGGATAAAGAAATATTCTTTGTCGCTAAAGAAAAAAATGGAGTTATTCTAACCAAGGATTCTGATTTTAAAGCTTATTTAGACAGATTCGGGCATCCTCCCAAGATAATCTGGTTGACATGTGGCAATACTTCAAACGAGAGATTAATAGAAATTCTATCAATGCGGTTAAAGATAGCATTAGACCTTCTAAATTCTGGTGAAAGAATTGTTGAAATCAGAGATGAGTTCTAATGAGTTATGGTAACTTCAATTAAAAATTCCATCCTTGAAATTTTCCAATCTATTGAACACGGAAAAGAGACTTACGCGCAGCTTTCTCAATTATTTAAAGCTTGTTTTAATATCACCAGGGAGTTTCTTTATAAGAACCAGAACAAATATGGTTTTCTTAACAACGGGCAGGATTACGATTGTAATGATGCAATAATGAGTCTCCTCCGAAAAGTGAAGGAATTTTGAGAATGTTAGTGTAAATTAATTGCATAGTGAGGAAATAATTAATATGTTATCGAAAAAAAAGCAGAGAACAAATAATGTTCAGAAAACATAAAGAAGTAACTTCACCAACATTATTCACTGGATTCGGACAGATATTAGGTAACAAAAAAATGCAGCGTTTAGAAGATAAGAAAAGCTGGGATAATATATTTAAGGAACGAGTAAACTTAGCTATTGATGAAAGTATATTTTCAGTACTGTATAATCAGGAGAATGGAAGACCGAATGCACCGATAAGAATATTAGTATCAATGCTGATATTAAAAGAAGGATTTGGATGGAGTGATTCAGAGTTATTTGAAGCATGCAGGTTTAATCTGATAGTTATGAATGCGTTGGGACTATCAAATGCAAGTGATGAAGTCCCGGTAGAATCGACATATTATGATTTCAAGAAGAAGCTATATGAATATCAGATAAAAAGTGGAAGAAGTTTGATAGCAGAGGCGTGTGAACAGACAACAAAGACACAGGCAGAAATATATTCGGTTAACGCAAGATGGATAAGAATGGATAGTAAATTAGTTGGTTCAAACATAGCAAAATGCACAAGGTTACAATTAGTAATCAGTTGTCTTCAGGAATTCTACAAAAGCCTGGATGGGGAATTAAAAGAAACACTATTGCAGGAAGATAGAACAACTTTAGAAGAATTAATAAAAAAGAAAGCTTATCAGATAGTATATAAATTAAGTGATGAACAAAAGAAGGAATATCTTGCTTCATATGGATCCTTGTTATCAAGGCTGGCAGAATTTTATAAGGATAAAGATGGAGATAAATCTCAAACCGGTAAAGAAAAGTATTCAATGATATTACGATTGTTAAACGAACAATATAAAAAGCAAGATGGGAAGATAGAAATAAAATCAGTATCAGAGATACCATCAGATGCCATACAATCGCCCTATGATATGGAAGCAACATACCGGAAGAAAGGGGATAAAAAAGTAAGGGGCTATAATGTAAATATAGTAGAAACATGTAATAAAGGAGAATTGAATCTTATATTAGATGCAGAAGTATATAAGGCAAACCAATCAGATAACGAATTGCTGGAAGAGGGAGTAAAAAAGGCTGAGAGGATATGCGGGAAAGTAAAACAAATATCAGTAGATGGAGCATATCATAGCCCGGAAAATCAGAGCTATGCCAAGGGAAATAGAAAAGTAATACATCTAAGTGGAATAACCGGAGCCGGCGGTGATTACGATTTTGAAGAAATAAATGGCGGGTTGGAAGTAACGAATAAAGAAACTAAAGAGATAATAATTGCCCATAAAACAAAAAAGGGACATTACAGAATTAAGCAATCAAATGGTAAGAGAAGGTATTTTACAGAAGAACAAATTGAGAGTTACAGAAAACGAAAACAAGTAGAATCACTTCCTGAAAAAATAAGAAATGTTCGTTGTAATATCGAAGCAAGTATTTTTCAAAGTTGTTTTCACCTTAGGAAGGATAAGAGTAAATATAGAGGATTCTTTAAGAATCAGCTTTGGGTAAAATGCAGAATGATGTGGATAAATCTAATAAGAATAAAAAATTATCTAAGTGAAATAGAATTAACAGAGAAACAAGCAGTTCTTGCTTTGGCTTAATGCCTGTGTGAAGTAGTAGAAATAAACTATAATTAAAAGAAGAAAGTAATCAGGACAAAACAATGAAATCGAAAGAAATCATCTAATAAAGTAAAATTTAAATAAATAATAAAAGTCACTCCACGATTTAGTAATGATATTTTTTCAAATGTGCTTTTCGGAGGAGACTCAATAATGGAAATAGTCACTCCACTTTTTCTTGAACGCAATGGCAGGAAATATGATCGGTTGCTTGCGGCATACAACAAGTGGGAACCACCAATATCATCTAACTCAGATGCGTTATTCTTCCTGCATCAGTTGATATTCATAAGAACAGAACATCATCTAAGCAAAGCATTGGGACGGTTTGATCCACAGTATGAAATTGCACTTAAGCAAATTAACGAACAATGCATCCAGCTTGGACTTTATAAAGTACGATACTTGGGGCAATGTTATATTTCTGAATTTGAGAGAATATCTCCCGGGCAGAAATTAATGGATAGAGATAAATTAGAACAATTGCCATATGATATTTTTAATGATGATAATTATCTCGAAAGCTTGTTTACCTATCTGAAATCAGAAACAGATTATTTCCAAGCTGTTCCGTTAAATGCGCTTGCATTAAGGCTCACAAAGCTTAATACAGTTGTACAAAATAATATTATATCGAATGATTCAATTAATGAGGTTATCTACGCGAAAGAATTAATTGCAGGTAGTTTGGATATAGCAATTGCCAAATTGTTAAAATCTTATGTCGCCAAAAATAAAATAAGCGGTGAAGAAGCTGAATTCTTAATCGGCGCATTGAAAGATATTGCTTATGATATAAAAGATGGCGGGATTAATATCGGATTATATGAATACATTAAAAAATACAATCCTGAATTATCCAGGGATAATTACAAGAATAAATATGACAACATTTTAGAATACCTTGTTAAGATAATGAAGCAGACAGCAAATGATTTACTTTTACAGGATCGTTAGAATATTTCGGAATTAGACATATTCCGAATGTATATAATTGTAAGGAGTGTAAATGGAAATAAGTGAAAAAGATATATTTGATTACGTTTTTTATCGTGAGACTCTTCAAACCGACAAGCTGAAGTACATCGATGAAAATTATTCATTATTCACCAAAGAGATTGAATATTATAAATCATTTCATAATTCAATTGACAATGAAATAAATGAAGAGATGAGCAATAAGTTCTTTGCCGCACTATCTGCAGGCAGGACTAAAGTTATTGAACTTTATCCAAAGCAAATTGAATTACCACAAGAAGATGAGCAATATCGATTAGCTGCAGATTCAGTTTACCTAACTGCAAAAACCGGATCCCAGTCTTTTTCTGATAGTAAATCAACCGTCCTGGTTAAGCTGTTAACCAAAGATAATAAAACACAAATCTATGTTTTCTCAACCGTAGATAAGCAATTAAAAAATATCAAGCTTACAATTTCACCTTCCAATAAAACATTTTCAATGGAGAACAATAAGACATTTATCGAAGTACCAGAAGCATTATCAGTTGATGGTATTCAAATGACGTATGAAGAAGTGAACGATAAAAAATAATCCTTTTCGTTATTTCAATCCCATAAACATATTATTATCTTTTGGCAACTGTTTTAAAATCTCAGGAAGAAATATGTTGAAATATCTTTTTTCATTCTTTTTTGTTTTTGCTTTAACACTTACTGTTAATTCACAACCAAACTCCATTCAGGTCGCAAATCCGGGATTCGAAATAATTGGTTCTAATGAATTACCCGCAAACTGGATGTATTCAAATTCAACGATCGGTTCTGAATCAATAAATCCAAAAGCTGGGAAACTTTGTTTATTCATAAGACATGATGATTGGAAACAAACAACTGCTTCTTCGGATGAGATTAACTTAATCGTTGGACATATTTATAAATTAACTGCAATTGTTAAAACAGAATCAGCCGTTACTGATCCTAATGTACAATATCCAACTTCTGTAGCCGCTTGTGTTGCAATGGAGTCATTTCCATTTACAAACAGCTCGCCTTCAATTGGAGCAACAAAAGATTGGACAAAAGTAGAAGTAAATTTCATCGCCACAAAATCTAAAGATAGAATTCAGCTTCACTTTGGATATAACGGAAATGCTAAAGGTAAAGTATGGTTTGATGATATTTCTATAGAAGAAGTTATCGACATTACTGAATTTATTTCCGTTGAAACAGTTCGCTGGCTTGGTCCTGCTTATCGTTATGAAGATAAAGGCTGGATATTTGTTCACATTGAAGGAGAACCTTATAAACGCGGTTATCAGTATGGGTATCTTTTAGCCGATGAAATTAAAATGTTTACTGAGAAACTTGCAATCAACTGGAACTCTGCTGATCCAATAAGAACCTGGAATGAAAGCCGTTTCATGGTTGATGCGACAATGCTAAGAAAATATGATGAAGAATATTTAAATGAGATGAAAGGAATTGCCGATGGCGCTGCCAAAGCGGGAATAAAAATTTTCGACCGCCCAATTGATCTGCTCGATATTGTTTCAATAAACTCTTCTGTAGATCTTGACTATATGAAAGATGCAATGAGAGTTACACCAAATCCGCTTACCGGTAAAAGCTTTCTTGCAAGTGAAGATGAATTGGAAGTGAAAGAAAGATTACACAAATGCACTTCGTTCCTTGCAAACAATTCAGCCACTAAAGATGGTAAGATTGTATATGGACAATTATTTATGTGGGGCGGTTACACCGGTTATCATTGGAATGTAATTGTTGATGTTGTTCCAACTGAAGGGAACAGGTTAGTTTACCAGACTTATCCGGGTGGAATTCATTCCGGGGCAGACTTTTATGTAAACAGTGCAGGAATAATGCTTGGAGAAACTACCGTTCAGCAGACACCATACAATCCGGAAGGTACACCGCAAGCATATAGAATAAGAAAAGCAGCTCAGTATGCGAACAGCATTGATGATGTTGAAAAGATATTAACAACGAAGAATAATGGTATGTACACAAACGACTGGATGGTTGCCGATGTGAAGAAGAATGAAATCGGGATTTTACTGCTTGGCACCAACAAATGGAAATTATGGCGTAGCTCAAACAAAGATTGGTATAACGGTGCAGAAGATTTCTACTGGAGCGATAATAATGCAAAGGACCTTGAAGTGCGGAAGGAATATATCTCTAATCCTGATGATGCACCTTATGATTATTTATTCCGTCCGGTTAACAGGGATATTACATTCTGGAATTTCTATCATCAGAATAAAGGGAACATTGACCAGACTGCAGCATTTAACCTGTTTAACTCATCTCCTATAAACCGCCCGCATGCGTGCGATGGGAAAGTAATAACATCTGAAATGGCTGAGCAGCTTGTATTCTTTGCTCATTACGGAAAAGTAACTTTACGCGAGCAGTTCATAAATGAAAACGGAAGAATGCCGGACTTGCCAAATGCTTATTCTAAATTTACACTCGGTTACGCGGCGTTTAGTCCAATCTATATTACAGAGAAATTAAAAGAGTTGAAGAACAAAACAGAAAAGGAAATAGCACATGTAGTTTTAACTAATAATCTTTCCGAAGTAAAGGATATTTATTCTGTTGATAAAAAATCACTTTGGAAAGGAACAGTATATTCCGGTAAAGAAAGAGATGACTGGTTTGTAAGTAGTACAGCAGCCTATTATAATTTGTTAAAACAACTCCCTGCAAAAACTGAAGACGCATTTAATTATGTTCACGGTGAATTAAGAGAACTGAATTATCGTTTGCAATATGTAATTTCAAGAGAGGGAACAGTTTCTCCTTTAAATGCCAAACTGATTTATGATAAATACAACAATTATCAGGTTCCTAGAATAAGAGGCACCTACCTGCTTCATCAATTAAGATTAATGCTTGGCAACAAAACCTTTACTGATATAATGAATAAAGTTCACACCGGCTTCAGGGAAAAGAATTTATCTACAGAAATGTTTATTGATGTTGCAGAAAAAGTATCTGGTAAAGAACTGGATGATTTTATAATGCAATGGCTTGAAAGAGATGATACCCCTTCAGTTACCTTTCTGCCTACGGTTGAGCAAAATGGTAACAAGTGGAACCTGAAATTAAAAATTACTCAGGATGGAAAACCGTATCGCTTCTTTACAACAATAGCAATCGGGCTTGAAAAGGAAAATCTAATTAAAACTGTTGAGGTAAACGAAAAAGAACAAACACTTGATGTTCAATTAAACGAAAAGCCTTCTAAGATTACATTTAATTACGGGAATGATATTCCTGTTGTAACAGAAAACTTTTTTACTTATCAGAATTTCTTTGATGATTTTGCGAACGCAGTTATTGTTTATGGAACAAACCAGCAGATAGAAGCAAATCATACAATTGCACTACGTTACCAGAAAATGGTTGCGGATAGATTTACGGAAGTGTTCCAGCCTATTAAAAAAGATAGTGAGCTTGATGAAAAAGAGCTTGCCGAGAAAGATATTATTGTTCTAGGCGGAACATCGGATAACAGCTTGTCAAAAATGTTATGTGATAAATTTGGTATTGAGTGTGGAAAATATTTTTTTAGCTGGATGAATGAATTATATACCGCAAATGATGATGGTTTATTTGTATGCTTCCCAAATCCATTTAACAAAAATAAAATAGTCTATTTGTTTCTTGCCAACAGCGCGCAGCAATTGTATCAGATGACAAAGAAACATCAGTCAATGCCGGCATGGGCTTTGTTTAAAGGTGATAAGATTATTAAAAAAGGCTATCACCGGGAAGATAATTTTGTCAAACAGCTACGCTAAATGATTGAAATTGTGAAAGGACTTAAAATGGGAAAGCTACTTTTATATTTAATTCCTGCGTTATTAATTTTTATAGGATGTTCTTCTATGAAGACTTTAACTGAAATGAAAAAAACGGCAGATGAGCTGCATTATAAAATGTTAACCATTGATACTCATACGGATACACCGCTGAGATTTTATGGACGCAATTATGATTTAAGCGTCAGGCATGATGTAAAGGAAGACGGAAGCAAGCTGGATTTTCCAAGAATGATGGAAGGCGGGCTTGATGCAGTTTTCTTTGCAGCTTTTGTTGGACAAGGTTCTTTAACAGATTCCGCTTATGCTGAAGTTAACCAAACAGCGACAAAGATTATTGATTCAATTTACTCTAACGTTCAAAAGAATAAAGATATTGCAGAATTAGCCTTTACTGCAGATGATGCATATCGTATTAAAGCCGAAGGAAAGAGAGCAATCTATATTGGAGTTGAAAATGGTTATGCGATTGGTAGAGACATTTCCTTAATAAAGAAATTTTATGAAAAGGGGGTCAGATATATAACTCTTTGCCACACACAAAATAATGATTTGTGCGATTCTTCTACTGATCCGGATTCATTGAATGATAAAGGTCTGAGTGAACTGGGGAAAGAAGCTGTAACTGAAATGAATAACCTGGGAATGATGATAGATATTTCGCATGCTTCTGATAAAACATTTTATGATGTGCTTGAATTATCCCGTACTCCTATAATTGCGTCGCATTCCTGTGCAAAAGCTTTGTGTAACCACCCACGTAATCTTGATGATGATATGTTAAAAAAACTTGCGGAAAAAGATGGTGTAATTCAGTTATGTATTTATAGTGAATATGTTAAAACACCCAAGCCAAATCCTGTTAGAGATTCTGTTGTTGCTGCTTTGGATGCAAGATATCCTGATTACAATGACCGGACTGAAGAGCAAAAAGATTTGTACCGGAAGGAAAAAAGAGAACTAAATAAAATATATCCTCCGGAGCTCGCTACAGTTTCTGATGTGGTTGACCACATTGATCATATTGTAAATATTGCCGGAATTGACCATATTGGTATTGGGACTGATTTTGATGGGGGCGGAGGAGTAGAGGGCTGCTTTGATGCAAGCGAAATGAAAAATATAACCGTTGAATTGCTGAAACGTGGTTATTCTGACGATGACATTGAGAAAATCTGGGGCGGTAATTTCATGCGGGTATTCCATAAAGTTGAGAATTTTATAAAACAATAAAAGAGGATATAGTTGAAAACTAAGGAGAAAAATATATTGAAACGTGTAACAGGAATTGGTGGTATCTTTTTTAAATCAAAAGATCCCAAGAGTTTAAAAGAATGGTACAATGAGCATCTTGGAATTCCTTCTGAGAAGTATGGCTGGAGCTTTCATTGGCTCGATGAAAACGAAAAAGATGAAAAGGGATATACCGTTTGGAGCCCATTCCCTAAAGATTCAAATTATTTCCAGCCAACCGAAAAAGAATTCATGGTTAATTTCAGGGTGGATGATCTTTATGCTCTTCTGGAGGAATTAAAAAAAGAAGGAGTCCGCGTGATAGATGAAACCGAAGAATCTGAATTTGGAAAATTCGGGTGGATTATTGACCCTGATGGAACCAAGATTGAACTTTGGGAGCCACCTAAACCTGGTAAGAAACCCAAAAAATAAAGTCAGATGTTTTTTCATTTTCACTTATAAATAGGCTGTGAGCATGTCTATGGAAAAAATAAAAATAAGTAAAACGGATTTAGAAGTATCACGAATTATCCTTGGTTGTATGCAGCTTGGTAAAACATGGAATGCCGAACCAATATCAGATGATACAATAAAAAATGCAATAAATGTTATAAAGACAGCTTTAGATGAAGGGATAAATTTCTTCGATCATGCAGATATTTATGCAAGAGGTAAATCCGAAGAAGTATTCTCACATATATGGAAAGAAATTTCCGGGTTGAGGAATAAAATAATTCTTCAATCCAAATGCGGAATACGTTTCCCGAATGATCCAGAAGACGGTTCCCCGGGTCGATATGATTTCAGCTATGAACATATTACAAAATCTGTTGAAGGAATTTTAAGAAGATTAAAAACAGATTTTCTGGATATTCTTTTATTGCACAGACCCGATCCTTTGGTTGAACCTGAAGAAGTTGCAAAAGCATTTGATGAATTACATGCTGCCGGCAAAGTACGATACTTTGGATTAAGCAATCATACTGCGCCGCAAATTGAATATCTTAAAAAATTTATTGCCCAGCCTATCATTGTAAATCAGCTTGAGCTTAGTATTCTTCATTCGGATTTGATTGAGGAAGGAGTAACCTTCAACCAGAAGCATCCATCGCGTGGAATAAGGAACATTGGTACAATTGAATACTGCAGGTTAAATGATATTACAATTCAATCCTGGGCACCGTTAGCAAAAGGAAAACTCTTTGCTGAAAATCTTACGGATGAAAAATTGAAGATTGCCAGGGATGTTGTAATTGCATCAGCAGAAAAATATAATGTAAGCAAGGAAGCAATTATGATTGCATGGGTGTTAAGGCATCCGGCAAAAATTCAACCGGTAATCGGAACCACAAAAGCCGAAAGAGTTAAAGCCTGCTGCCAGGCTAATAAAGTACAGCTATCAAGAGAGGATTGGTATAAACTCTACATTGCAGGCAGAGGAGAAGCGCTACCGTAATGGAAGATGGTAAATGGAAGATGGTAAATGTTCGCAAACAGCGAATCAGCCCCTGGCTGAGAAGATGGAGGATGTAGAAGGAAGAAATTGTCTTGTGTGATATCTAAATAATGAACGTTCAATATTTAAAGGGGAAAACGGAAATTGAAAATATTGTAATTGTTGTCTTCACTAAAAATTAATGTGATTCTAAAATGAGGGAAATCTAATAAATGATTAGTGAAAATGAATTAATAGAACAGTCAGATCAGCTTCTTGATTTGATGAAAAAACGGAGAACTGTAAGAGCCTTCAGCAAAATAAAAATTTCCAGGCAGGTAATTGAAAACTGTATTGCCATTGCAGCAACAGCACCCAGCGGGGCAAACATGCAGCCCTGGACGTTTGTACTTGTCGAAGATCCAAAAACAAAAAAGAGAATACGGAAGGAAGCTGAAACTGTAGAAAAATTATTTTACGAAGAAAGAATTTCTGAAGAATGGCGGTTGAAACTTAAGCCGCTCGGTACAAATCCAAAGAAAGAATTTTTAACACAAGCACCTTTTTTAATCTGTATCTTTGCACAGACTTTCGGAATAAATAAAAGGGGAAAAAAGATTAAACATTATTATGTAAATGAATCTGTTGGTATAGCAACAGGATTTCTCATATCTTCGCTTCATCAGCTTGGAATTTCATCTCTTACTTATACGCCTGCACCAATGAGTTTTCTAAATGAATTACTGGACAGACCCGGGAACGAACGCCCATTTATGATTCTTGCTGTTGGGTATCCACATCAAAACTTTAAACCCCCAAGACTAAAGAAAAAAGATCTGGATTCGATTCTTATTCGAAAATAAATA
>QZKB01000131.1 GCA_003599415.1 Ignavibacteriales bacterium
AACCGCCATGGTGATATTTTTCGCCCTTTCAAAGCTTTCGCCATTTTTAAAAAGTATGCTGCGTAAAATTGCAACCGGTTTAGGATTAAGCTATAACAGTTTTGCAAATGATCTTGAAGGCGTCAATTTTTCTTCTATGCGGTCCGGACTTTTGAATGAGCGCGATAACTGGATGTGTGAACAGACATTATTCAGGTTGTTATTTCTTGAACCTGTGTTTGATGCGTTTCTGAGAAATGCTCTTCTTGCAAAAGCGATTAATAAACCTTACGCAAAACTTAATGAGTACAGAAAGCATAAATGGCAGGGGCGCCGGTGGCCGTGGGTGGATCCGCGTGCCGACGTGCAGGCAAATAGCGAAGCGATAAAATTTAAAATTAAAAATCCGTTTACCGCAACTGCAGAAACAGGAGAGGACCTTGAAGATATTTTCCGCGGGTTTGCACGCGCTAAAAAGCTTGCAGATAAATACGGCGTTGATATATCCGGTTGGGATGCAACATCAAATAAACAAACGAACGAAGTTGACGACGGCGGCAATAAAGCCGATGAAAACAATACAAACAGAAACATAATAAAATTAGCGAGTTAATTATGCCGATGACAATTGATGACATTAAAAAGAAATTGAACACCGAACCTAACTTAAGACATCTTAACAGGGAAATGGCAGTTGATTCATCAACTATAGATAAAGAAAAAATGTACGCAGAATTTTCTGTTTCATCTGAAACACCCGTGTTAAGATGGTTTGGCTATGAAATTCTGGACCATAGTTCTACGTCTATAAGAATGGCAAGAATTACGGATGGCGCTGCACACCGTGACGGGCATTGGGGTGACCAGATTGGAATAATTGAAAAGGCCTGGTTAGATGCAAACGAAAGGAAGCTGCGTGTTGGCGTAAGGTTTTCAAAGAACACTGCAAGGGCTGTAGAAATATTCAATGATGTAGTGGATAACATCCGTAGAAACGTTTCTATCGATTATGACATTTTTGAAATCCGGTTTGAAAAAGAAGTGGACGATGTATCTTATTACAGAATAATGGATTGGGAGCCGATACATACCTGCAATACACCTGATGGTGCGGATCCGAAAGTTGGGCTTGGAAGATCCAAGGATAATGAACCGGTTGTAATCCCAATTGCAGTTGAAGACGATAACATTCCTGATGCAATTGAAAAATTCAACAGAGAAAACGGAAGCAATATAAAAATTTTAATAAATCAAAATAGGAGTAATAAAATGCCTGAATTAACCGACGAACAGAAAAAGCAAATACTTGAAGATGCTAAGAGAGATGCCGAAAAAACTGAAACCTTAAGAGTGAGAGGAATCAGAATGATGGCAAAGGATCTTCAGAGAAATGTACAGCACTTAAACCTTGATGAAAAAGCTGATGAGTTTGTACAGCAGGGAAAAACCGAACTGGAATTTTATAATTTCTGCAGGGAAGAAATGAAGAAACCTGAAGCAACCAGGACACCTGAAGCTCATCTTGATTTATCTGAGAACGATAAGAAGAGATATAGCTTAAGCCGCGCTGTGCTTGGCGCTATTGATGGTAAGCTTGACGGTATTGAATTAGAAGTTTCTACTACTTTAAAAAGAGCAGTTAATCATACAGGCAAGGGAATTCTTATTCCAACAAACCTGCTTGGCAACAAACGTGAACGCACACAAAGAACTTATCAGAATGTAACTACTCCCGCTTCAGGCGGCTACACAGTTAACGAAGTTGCAACTTCAAAAAGCTTTGTTGAATTTCTACAGGCAACATCTGCTTTCTTAAATGGCGGCGTTACCTTTATGCCCGGGATGTCCGGTGATGTTCCTTTTATACGTGAGCTAAATGAGCTTGGCTATTACTGGGTTGCAGAGTCCGGTCATCCTACAGGCGGCGGAATTATGTATTCACGCACAAACGCTACTCCAAAATTCATTGGCGCCAAAACGTCAATTTCCAGGGCGATGTTGTTGCAGAGCGAATATGTTAACGAGCCTTACTTAAATCGCAAGCTTTATGGTGCAATTAAACGCGGTATTGACCGCGCTATTGGCTATGGTACCGGAGCAGATAACCAGCCAACAGGCATTAAGAATGTTACCGGCGTTCACGCTTCTGATGGTGCCGGGTTCAACAGATCCAAAGCTATTGCAATTAAGAAAGAGATACTTGCAGACAATGCTGAAATTGGAGCTGTAAGCTGGATTGCTAACCCTGTTACTGCCGGCGTGCTTCAGGATAAACCTATTGCTCTTAACTATCCCGCATTCCTGCTTAATGATGATAACGTTATGCTCGCACGCAAACTTTTTGAATCAAACCAGATTGATGAAGGCGATCTGTTCTACGGTGTAATGTCAGCAATTTATTTGCTTGAATGGGGCTACATCGATCTTTCTTCTAATCCTTACGGTACTGGTTGGGATGCCGGGGATGTTGAACTGAGAGCATTGCACGCAGCCGATATTTATTTAGAATATCCGCAATCTCTTTCTGTTGCTGAAGGCGTTAATTAGTTTTTAAATTTAATCTCATTTTAATCCCTGCCACTAAAGGCAGGGATGGATTATAAAAATGGTTACAATAATAAAATCAAGTTCAATTTATAATAACGGAGAATTCGAAATGACTCAGAAAAAGTTCGAAGAAGTTGAAGAACTCGTAATGCTTAAGGGCGGACGGGTTAAACAGGACGGACAAAAAGCAGCTACATTTTGCGAAGCTGGCAGTAAAGTGAAGGTTGCCGGTGTTGACAAGGTTCAACTGCTTAGTTCCAAAATGGCTGACTACCCTAAAGCAAAAGCAAAGGCAGAGTAAGAAACAATGCCTGAAGATGTTGCTGATTTAATGCTTAACAGCGGAGCCGAACAGGATGCGGTAGTTACAACCGCATCCGGAGCAAAAACAATTAAATGCATTTATAAAAATAAATACCAGGCTGCAAAAATAAATATGATAGATTTTGAAAGTGCTAACCCGTATATGATTTGCGCTGAAAGCGATCTTACTGATGTTGCACACGGGGACGCTGTTACTTTGCTTGAGACTGAAACTTTATATGTGCGCGAAATTCAACCGCACGGAAATAACAAACTTATTTTACAACTAAGCTTTGATTAATGAAATGAAAAGAATATTAAATGTTTTATCTGTAAGCATTATTGCGCTTTTGTGTTTTAACGGGATGCAATACGCCCAGGGATGGACACCGCAAAAAGGAAATTATAATATCTATGACAAATACAGCATTCATTCAGACGGCACTTCGGCTGCGCCGGATATATTTATAGTTAATACGTCAGAGCTGGTTGCTGCTACGGATTACGAATACGGTACAGATTCAACATCGGTATCAACCGAAATCGATTCCGTTGATTTGTCAGCAATAAGCTACTACTATAAAGCTACAGTTACGGTTTATGTGGGCGCAATAAAAGTTTCCTTTACCTCAAAAAATATGGAAAACCCTAAATTAGTACAGGCTAATATGTGGAAACAATTCTGGAAGGATGCAAGCAAATCCAAGATCTATATTCAGAACGATGCAAGCGGCACATCATATTATGAGCTATATGTGGAGGGGAATTAAAATGAAAAAGATTTTAATTTTCTTTTCAATTTTATTTTCTTCTATCTTTGCCCAGGAACAGGGTTGCAGAGAAAATTAAGGAAAAGTATAATGCTGACAATAGAGAGATGTTCATTGTGAACGCTGTTAAAAAAGCAAACGGTAAAACAATCTCTGCTAAAAAGCAGCAGGAGTTTGAGGACTTTGATGCCTGGCGTGAACAGTGCATTGCCTGGGGAGCCGCCCAGAAAGCTATTTATGCAGAACGGAGAGCAAACATTGAAGAGGAATATATAGATGTGCCATAATTGTGATGAACTCCTGGAATTAAAAAAATTATCAAATGAGACCTTTAAGCAGATAGGTGACGATTTGTTTCTGTTGAAAAAAGATAACATTGTTGAAGTGGTAAACGGAAAGCAAAGAACGCTGAAAGTCAAAGAGCTTGTTAGTGAATTACACGCGGACTCAAAATATATTAAGAAAGAATTGGATGATATAAAGCGAACGATACTTTTTCTAATAGATTTTAGCAAGCTTCATTATTTGCTAAAAAAATACAAGCTCTATTACATCATCATTGCAGTAACAGTTGTTGCGATAGGCGGAGTTAGTTTGAAAGATTTGATTATGAAAATATTCGGATAAAGTAATGACGAAATTAGAAATCTTTTATAAAAATTGTGGAGCGGAAAAGGACAATGAGCAAAAACCCTTAATGGATAAGGATGGCTTTGTTAATGCAGTGAAAGAAATTCAAGTGGAAATAAACAAAGCATTAAAACATATCAGGAAGGCAACACTTGAATCTAAATTGGACGGCTCCAGCAATATAGTTTTCCCGCTTCTGGAATCGATAGAAATTTTAGAAAGATTGGTTGATGAGAAATGAAAATTACAGAGCAACAGTTAAAAGAAATAGCTCCGAACATTTCAGATTTGAATTTGAGAGTTTACACTCCAATACTAAATGAATGCTGGGATAAATATTATGTGAACACAAAAGAAAGGATTTGCTGTTTTATCGCCCAGATTGTACACGAATCAGGATCATTCAAATATACTAGAGAAATTGCAAGCGGTGAAGCGTATGAGGGTAGAAAGGACTTAGGCAACATTTACCCTGGGGATGGTGTCAAGTTCAAAGGAAGAGGTTTAATACAAGTTACAGGCAGGGACAATTATCGACTATGTAGTTTGTTTCTATATGCTGATTTTCGTTTGATTGACAATCCTGAATTTTTAGAAAATCCGGAAGATGCTGTAAGAAGCGCATTCTGGTATTGGATTGTAAACAGTCTTAACAACATTTGCGATAAACCGGCTGATTATTCTTACAGTTGGAGAGGTAGAGCATTGACAGGTTTTGAATGGCTTACTAAAAAAATCAATGGTGGTTTTAACGGACTTGAACAAAGAAAAGAATTTTATGAACGAGCTAAACGGACTTTACAATGAAAATTAAATTAGGCAGCATTCTTCTGATTGCTGTTATTGCAGTGTTTTTAATAAGCGTTTTTCTGGTCATTGTTCTATAAATAAAAACTAGGAGAAATATCATGATCACATCAAATTTAAAAGACAAATTAACAACTTATGCAGCTATTGCTATGGGAGCGGCTGTAGCTACTGTGGGACTACCTGCTGCTGTAACTGCGATTGCCCCAACTGTTACTTTTACATTACCACCAATAGTTAATGTAATCTGTGGAATTGTCATCGCAATATCTATTATTGTTACACAGGTTCTTACAGGCAAAGCTCCAGACGGTAAAACCAAGACAACCGAACAGGTTATCGAAGGTAATACAAAGTAAAATGAACAAATATCTTGTTTACGGTATTGTTGTTTTAATTTTCTTAGCCGGTACGCATTATTTGACGTACCGGTTAGGAGTTCAATCTGTTAAGATTCCGCAAACTGATACTTCTCATGTGAATATTGGGAAACCTGATACTACAGTAAAGCCGGTTTCAAATGTTCATCATGTAAAACCAAAAATAAAACCGGCTTCGCAAGTTGTAAATAATATTGATTCCTGTATCCAAAAAAAAATAGCTCTTGATACAACTATCAATACTCCGGAATATAAATTAAGAATTCTATCTGAAGACGTTGTTAGTAAAGGTCTGGAAATATTTGCAACAGTTTATGAAAAGATAATCACCAGGATTGACACTCTTTTTCTAACAAAAGAGATTTTCCCCTTGCCAGAACCTTTTTATGATACATTCACTTTTGGCTACATAGTTGGTGTCCTGTCTACTACAGGAATTTATTTTTTATTAACTAAAGTAATACTTAAAGATTAGTTATAAGGTTTTAAATGCACGTTAGAACAGCAATTGCACTTGATATTGTTGCAATTATAAAAACAATAAGTATAGCAAACGGATATTTAACAAACGTTGATCCGGAAAAAGTTGATCACTGGAATGTTGATGCATATTCGAATGATGATAGTGAAGTAATTAATGTTAAAGATAAAAAGGTGATACACGAAAACGGCAAACAAACATTAGTGATAGAGATAGGCTTAGGGGCAATTAAAGGTACAAGTACTTATGATTTTATCACGAATAGAACGCTTGATATTTACAACGCGGTATATAAAAACATTTCTACGTTTAAGAATAAGTATGGGTATTTCGTGATAAGGCCGGTTGAAGATGAATTGGAAATTGAGAGGAATGAAAAAACAAGAAGTGAATCAGATATAAAATTTGAGGTTACTTACAAGGTTTCCGAGAAATGGGAACCAGATAACAGAAGTTTTACATAATTAAATCAGGAGAAAAATAAAATGGCATTAGGAGATAATATTTCCGGCTCGGACGGAATGGTAAAGTACGGCGCAACGCCGACTGAAATTAAAATTACAAAGTGGAACATCAAAAAGAAAACATCCGGACCTGTTCCTGTTAATGATTCCGGAAGCGGCGGAAATATGACAAACCTTCCTGCAAAGTTAGTTGGCTTTGACGGAAGCTTTGAAGGTTTCTTAAAAAAGGGTGTCGCCGGACCAACTTTTAATTCTGTGGTTGCCGGTGAGTTTTATGTTGACGACAACATAAAATATGATGGTGATATAATTATTGGCGAAGAAGATATTAACGTTGCTGTTGACGGAACGGATGCTGTTAAGGTTGGATTTTCCTTTGAGGGAACCGGTGAATTAACCAAGACGGATCCTACTGTCTAATGGAAAGAAAATCTATTACATACAAAATTGGTGAATCTGAATACATCTTCTCTGAACGGAATAGAGAAGATGTATGCTTATCTTCGCTTCAGGAAAGAGTACGTGCTCAAAAGTTTAAATTTATCCAGGATAATGTAAAAGATGGCGATCATCAATTGGCTTTATTGATGGATGAAATGAAAAAGTTTTATTCGGGTCGTGAGATTGTGCTTTATGTTTTTTCTAACCAGGATGAAATGTACAAAGCTGCTTATGATTCTTTTAAGTTAAAGCAACCGAATATTTCATTTGAAGACTTTAAAAAGAAAATTCCTGAAAAGGAAATAATGAATATTGTTGAACTGGTTAACAAGCTTGAAACGCCGGAAGAAGAAGATAAAAAAAAAGCGGAATCAGAATCAGTGAAGAAATCGCGGAAGCGTTAGTTCTTGCTACTTATCCCGGGATCAACATTCACACAATTACAGAAAGAAGATTTGGTAATCTATTAGACCAGGCTTCTAATATTCTAAACTATCAGAATGGCGGAAAGTTGAAACCTGAAACAGACAGAGATCTTAAGCAAAGAGCAAAAGAAGAATTTGAAAAATTAAAAAATGAGGGACGCTGGTAATGGCAAATCCAATTGATATACCGCTTGGACTAAAGCTTGATAAGCTGAATAATGACCTCAGGACTGCAGAGGGAAGAATTGCAAATGCAGTAAGCCGGCTTGAGAAAGCAAAGAAGTTTCAACTCTCTATAGAAACAAACCTTGCTACAAAGAAGATCTCCGAATTAAGAACAATCCATCAAAACCTTTTAAACAGGTTTAACAAACTTGTTAAGCTGGATGTTGATGTTGCTACGCTTGAACGTGCGAAAAGAAGAATTGAAACCGTTGAAAGAATTCTTAGAAACCTAAACCAGGAATTAAAAGAAACTCCTGCAAATGCCGGTAACGCTGTGGATAAAATGGCAAAGTTCGGAATGATAGTTACCGGTATCAACCAGGCTCATCAATTACTAAGACAGATCTCAAGCGACTTTATGCAAATGGTTAATAGCGGGGCTGAGGTTGAAGTACTGCGTTCTACTTTTAAAGGTACTACAGATGATATTCAATTATTCAGGCAAGCTACTGCAGGAACAGTTACTGAAGCAAATCTTATTAAACTTTCTAACCAGGCAACAAATCTTGGGGTTTCCTTACGTGACCAGGTAATTCTATTTGCAATGGTTGAAGCCGCCGGTGATGAAATGGGAGTATCACTTGAAGAAAGTTTCCAACAAGCTGTATATGCAACTGAAGGGAATGAGCGTGGTTTAAAATCTCTTGGCATTCAAAAAGAAAAGTACCAGGAAATTGTAAATGACCTGGCAAAGGTACACGGCGATGAAATAAACAATCTTGATGCTGAAACACAAAAACAGATACGGCTTAATGCAGTCATCCAGGCTTCCGGAATGACCTATGAAGAAGCGATTAATAATGCAAAGGACAAAAAAGATAAGCTTGAAGCTTTGGGTGTTACTGTTGAAGAAACGAAAGTAAAGTTTGGCAACCTAATTTCAGAAGGTTTAATCCCGGTAATTGATGCTTTGGTTGGAACCGGTGAAGCCGGGCAGGTTGCATTTGGCGGAATTGTTGGTATAGGTGGAGTAATGGTTCCTTTAATACCGCAAATACTTCAACTAAAGACAATGCAAAAGTTATTGAAGGTAGAAACTTATGCGGCTGCCGGCGCATTAGAAACACAAACAACTGCAACTATAACTAATACAGTTGCAACAGAAGCGGGGACAGTTGCCAATAAAGCCTTTTCAATTAGTTTACTTGGATTGATTGGAATTGCAGCTGGTATAGTTGCCGGGTTATATGCTTTGAATGAGGTTTATGGAAACACTATTGCAAATCAGGAAAAAGCTACAGAAGCAAGCAAAACAGCAAACGAAGCGGAACAAAGAAGGATAAGTGGTTTAATAAATCTAAAATCCAAAACAAATGATGTCTCTATTGAATATGATAAGCTATATAATGAAAGTTTAAAACTTGTTAAAGGCAGTGATGCACAAAAAGAAGCAGAAAATAAATTACATACAATTTTAACAGAGCAGCAGAAATTATATCCATCATTAATTACAAACACTTTTGATTATTCAAAGGGATTAGATGAGATAAAAAAAGCAAGCGGGCAAGCTGTTAATGATGTAAAAAAATTAACAGGTGAATTATTAAAACAACAAAAAGCATTAGTTGACATTCAAATTGCAGCCGCAAACATTAATCTATCCAAATCAACAACTGGTTTATTAAGCGGACTTGGTACGTTTGGCGCCGGGGATGAAGCTTTTTCACCAATTTGGAAAATCATTTCAAGTATTAAAAGAGGTAAAAAAACCTTAACGGAATTATTGCCAGAAGTACAGGCGTTGCAATCTAAATACGCGGGCTGGGCTGCTGTAGGAGGGGAAGACCAAACGCATAATTATGAAATGGCAACTAATCTTACGACTGTTCTTGATGCTATGCAAACCAAAATAGATGCCTTTAGATTAAAACAGGAAGGCAAGGGCATTGATGTTTTTAATGTTGATAAAGTTAAAACGGACGGAGATGCTGTAAAAGATTCGGTTGCAAAGACCATTGAGTCTTCAACTAAAAAGATTTCTGATATAGAACAAAAATTATATGAAGGTCTAAGCAAGTCTTCCAATACATATTACAATTATAAGTTTGATCTTTTACAGAAAGAAGTTGACGCATTCTACAAAGCCGGTATTGATGAAACTTTAATAATGGAATATGTGAATGAAACCTTTACCAAACTTGACGATGAACGGCATAAAGCAGTACTGGATAATCTTAATAAAGAACTGGAATTACAACAGAAGTTATTTGATGAAAAGTTTATTGAAATAAAAATGAAGCAGACCGGCGGTATTAAAAATGTTAAAGCTGCAGGTGAGATGGATAACTATGGTATTCCTGGAACACTAAATCCTGTAAAAGATGAAAATGGGAAACCAGAAGTTAAATCCGAGTTTGGATCGGAGTATGAGATACTTCATAGCTGGGTAAAAGAAAGTGAAATAGCTGGAGCCGCATTAGATGGATTTGTAAGCGGAGCGATGAGTTCTTTTGATGAGTTAGCCCTTAGAACTGCTGATAATGCTACATTTATGGAAAAGGCATTTGAAGGTTTTGCTAATTCTGCAATCGCTTCCATTGAAAGAATGATTGCGGAGTATGCTGCATTAAGTTTATTTTCTTTTATTGGCGGTTTATTCGGGCTTGGCGGAGGTGCAAGCATTGCTGTTGCTGCAATTTCTGGTAAAGCTGAAGGTGGTCCGGTAGCTGCAGGTACACCTTATAAAGTTGGAGAACGGGGAACGGAATTATTTATACCTGAAAAGAATGGTTATATAATTCCGAATGATGCACTGAACTCTAATAAGAACTATGGAATTAAGAATGATGATATTAACCGGCTTGTAAATTCTGTCCAGGCAATGAATGTGAATCTTTACCGGGGCATTAAAAAATACAATACCGGAAGTATTGGCATTTACGGAGAGCTTGCTTCATCAAATGATATTTACGTAAGCAACCGCAACCAGGAAAAAGTAAGAAAAAGGTTTGGCGGTTAAGATGATAGAGAGAATTACTTTTCCTGTTGAACCTTTATGTATTGATGCTGATAGCGATACAATGCAATGCATTCTTGAGTTTACAGTAAATGTACCGGGTGACGATATTGAAACGGATGCTGATGATATTGCGCTGAAGATATTGGAATGGGGTGATAAGACAATTGAATATGATCTTGAAAACGCGATTGCTTTACCAGGTGAGATGTCATTGAAGATTAGTGATCCACAAGGCTTCCTGGATAACCTGTTGTTTGAAAGTGAGAACATTGATATACAAGGACTGGTTACGATTAAACTTAATGGCGACGAAGAATTTAGCGGGCATATTATTGAAGATGGAATAGATAGCGATGAAGGGCAGTTTACAATAACTTTTGATGCGGCTCCGAAAACAGATGTTATAAATAAGAGAATGGTTTATAACGATGAAAGTACAGCATTAAATCCCTTCTCATATACTTCATCCAGTTATTATTCTATTGTTACAATCCTTGAAGATATATTTAGCCTCGTTAATTCATCCATCAGTTATTCCGGTGGAAGTTTAGAAATTATTCACGATTGGGAATTCTATGGATTAAAGGAAAGCATTAACGTTCCTTTGATGGATATAGTATTAGAGGAATTGTACCAATTAATTGATCCATTGTACTTCGATTCCAGCTTTGGCTTATCAACCGTTGGTGATGTACTTAAAAAACTTGCTCTCGATTGGTGTTCATTTGCAGGTATGGTTAGTTATAATAAAGCGTTTTTTAAAAAGCTGTTTTATTATAACCCTGATAATATTCAAACCGTAAATGTTAAAAAGCACAGGAAGGGTTACAGGTATGGATTAATTGATTATGTAAAAGTTACTACAAATATTTCAGATCCATCAGAACCTTACGAACAAGGAACATTTACTGAACTTGAAGAAAGATATTTGTTAAGAAAAGCATTACCAGGATTTTTTGACGGCGCAAGTTCAGGTTCAAATATTAAAGCAGTTGCTGCAAGAGATGATTGTTTTTATTTTACTATACCTAATATTACTTTTAGTGTAACCCTGGGGGATGTTTACTCAAACAACAGCTCTGAATTTACAGTAATTGGTTATAAGAAATTTATTACTACAGGATTTATTACTGTTATCAGAACTGACGGGACGAATGACCCTGAAGCTAGCGGAACACTAACAAAGGTAAGCGGCTCCGGAGATGCTTCTATTTCATTTACTGCAAGCGCTTCGTTTACAAGTGGAACATTTGATGTTTACCAGTCAAGAGATCCAAATCTTTATTCAAACGCTTTTAAGAATCACGGGGATTTACTTTCCAAATTCTGGTACACGTACCGGGGAAATATTAAAAATTGCAGGGTAGATTATTTCCAGATGTTTGGATTAACATATGACTACCTGAAAGATTTCAATTATGATGGTTGTAAGTTCCAGCCAATTAAAATGACAAAACATTATTCAAAAGGCTTAACAGAAATAGAAGCCATTTATATAGGAGCATTATAATGTTACACGGCGTAGGAGCTCCGAAGTTTGTTTATGATCCTGACGGTGAGAATGAAGAAGAAGTACTTTTAGACTGGGTTAATATTTTAGAAAATGAACCTGAATTAGATGTACTGATGCATCAGGCGGAAATAAATGGTGACAGGAATTTTCTTTGGAAAGGGAAGCACAGACGAATTGAAATTATGATGCACCTGTTCAAATACGATCTTGATCCTGAAAGCGGATTTACTGCAAAAGAAAAGTATGAACAAATAAAACAATATGAAGGAATGCAGGGAGCGTTTTATTTGCACAGGGATGCTCCGCCTTATCAAACAGCTGATGCTACCCCGGTATATATTCCTTTCATTCTGGAAAGCGTTGAAGAGCAATGGTTAGACACTTTGGATTTTGCCGATACTTTATTGCTCGTGTTTAAAAGTACAAAATATGTCAATCCAAAGAATAACCTTAAAACTCCCCCATCTGCAGATGATGTATTTATTGATAATCCAATTAACACAGAAGATGTTTTATAAAGCTGAGGATAATTAAAATGAAACGAATATTATTTATAATCTTTTTTATAGCTTCAATTGCAGCTGCTCAAACAAGCTCCTATGTGCAAAGGTTTGCTACTAATTCCGGACCATTGAAGGGAGCATATATTTATTTAGTACCACAGGACTCCACTTATCCGGACGGAGCTTTGCAATTAACTGAGGACACAGGCAAGGATGGTGTTTATTACCGCGCGGCTGTTCCCGATGGTGAGTATAAAATCTATATCGATCCGGATGGCGCAGGCGCTGCAGGTGTAAGTTTGAGCAACCGCTATCAGCATATCTGGATTGGTGAAAACAGGATGACAAGAGTGGCTAACCAGTTTGATAACAATATGAAATTAAATCCGTTAGCGATTGATACAATTTACTTAAGCACAAACGTTGCACTTAAGAAAGGTGAGATTGCAACCGCCCTGGTTGGTGGAAAGATTGTAATTATGATCGGTATTGACAGCAGTGGAACAATCGATTCAGTTGCTTCTCAACGTTGGGTAAGAACGCAATCGTTTATAAAGTTTATTAATGGAACAGACACAGTTGCGTATCGTAGCTGGGTGCGTGCACAAGAATACGGAACCGGAACAGGTGATTGTGAAGGGTATGCAAGATATTTAAACCCGGATCATTTTAGATTCTCCGGACCGGATAATGACACAGTTTCTATCCAGGACTCAATTTTAATAAGGCTTATTGGCAGTATTGATTTCAGTGATTATATGACCCTCTCTACTACTCAAACAATTACAGGGAATAAAGGTTACACGGGCAACAATAATTTTCAGGCAGGTACAATGATTTTACCGGCAACAGAAAATCCGACACAGCGCGGGCAGGTTGGTCTTGATGATTATTTTATCTATCGAACGAGTGAAAGTGTTAATGATACGACAGCTTCACGGGATTTTGTTAGAGATTATATTGCCAATACTACATTATCAATTCAGAACTTATTACCAAAGACAACAGGCGTTTATAACCTGGGCTCTGCTACAAAAAGGTGGAACTACCTGTATGTTAATAACATCTCCGGAGCGGCTATAAATTTTTATGGAACAAGCTTCACCTTTAATGCTTCTGTAAGTTTGTCTCCTTTATCAGACTTTACTTT
>QZKB01000021.1 GCA_003599415.1 Ignavibacteriales bacterium
ATTTCTAGTAGCACGCGGATGAGGCAGGGAATAAGCCTGGCTTTTAATCTGGGTAGAAACAAAAAACTTAATTGGCATTTCACTTAAAGTGATAAGAGGACCGCCGATTGTAGCATAAAGCGTATGATCAGGAATTCTTCTGTAATCATAAATCTGATTTCGTCGGTAGGTAGTCCACCAATCAGGATCAAGTGTTCCATCGGGAAGTGTATTATCAATAAATTCTTTCTGAGTTGCAGGATCATACAAATAATTCCCAAAATGATGCTGACCCGGGAAGCCGTAAATGTAATCCACAGAAGCAGAAATTCTGTCACTGCCTTCTTTGGTTATAACACTAACAATGCCGGATTGTGCTTCACCATATTCTGCGGTAAATCCGCCTGTCATTATCTGAACTTCCTGGATCGAATTCATATTTAAATTAGTAAATGAACCGCCCCAATCTGCTCTGCCATTCACAAGTGATGCTGCCCTGACTCCATCGTAGTACCATTTAATCTCATCCTGGCTTCCGCCTCTTATTGAATATCTTTGTTCGCCTCTTCCGGCAGAACCCAAACCTCCGACAACAGGAATAGGATCGAAGAAAACACCTGCCTGAACAAACAAACCTTCCTTTGCATCAACAACAGGCAGCCTTGCAATTTGTTCAAGACCAAGAAACTGAACACTTGCCGTAACGTCTTTTTGAATAACCGGTCTTTGTGCAATAATAACTACTTCGCTTCCGACATCAACAGTTGTTTCTTCGAGCTCCGCGTTTATCTTTGTTGTAAGTTCAGCGCTTACCTGAACATTGCGTACTACATAATCTCTGTAACCAACCATTGAAAATTTTACAGTATAATTTCCCGGAGGAACCTGCAGAATAAAGTAATTTCCATTTATATCAGTAGCAGCACCGTAAGTAGTATTCTCAATAGTAACATTCACACCGGGTAGTTTATCGCCATTTTTTTTATCTGTCACATTACCCTGGATTTTTCCCGTAACACCTGCAAATACATCGGAAAAGAATATAAGCATCGTAAGAAACAGCATAAATAGAAGACGCATTCTTTCTGGCCGTGATGTTTTTGCAAAGCTGTAAATATTTTTAAAACTCATTTTAATACCTAAGTAGATAATTAGTTATCAATCTTTTATTCCGCTCATAATAAAACCCTGAATAAAGTATTTCTGGAACACGAAGAAAATTATCAGCATCGGAAGCATCATCAGCATTGAAGCAGCCATCAACAATGACCACTCGGTAACATATTGTCCTACAAACATTCCAAGTCCAAGCGCTATTGTACCTTTTGCCTGATCTGACAAATAGATCAGCGGTCCAAGAAAATCATTCCAGGAAAACATAAAAGTTAAAATTGCTACAGTAGCAAGTGCTGGTTTAGCATTCGGCAGAACAATATTCCAGTAGATTCTGAACTCTGAACAACCATCAATTCTTGCAGAGTCAAGCAAATCCCTTGGAATAGAAAGGAAGAACTGCCGCAGTAGAAAAATATTAAATGCACCTCCGCCAAGAAATGCCGGAAGTGTTAATGGTTTGAAAGTATTTAACCATCCGATTTCCTTAAAGAAGACAAACACAGGAATCATAATTACCTGTGCAGGCAGCATCATTGTAGCAAGAACAATAATGAAAAGAATATTTTTGCCAGGCCAGTTAAGACAGGCAAAGGAGTAAGCAACTATTGAGCTCGATAATACAGTTCCGATAATAACAATCACAGAAATAAAAACTGAATTCTTTACATACAAAAGGAAAGGAATTCTTTCAAACACCTTAGCATAATTTTCCCAATGAAATGTTTCCGGGATCCATTGAGGTGGAATAATAAATATCTGTGCATCACCTTTTAAGGAAGTTGAAAGAATCCATAAGAAAGGAATAATAAAAAACAGGGCAAATGCTGAAAGCAAAAGATAGACAAAGGTACTCCTGAAAAACTTTTTGTATTTTTTATTTATCATTTTGTACCTTCAGCATAGTGAACCCATTTTTTGCTTAACCTGAATTGAATCAAAGTTATGATAAGACTTATAACCAGCAGCAGCCATGCAAGTGCCGAAGCGTAGCCCATCTCAAAATCATTGAAAGCTTTGTTATATAAGTAAAGATTATAAAACATTGTTGAATTCAGCGGACCGCCCTGAGTCATAATGTAAGCTTCAACAAAAACCTGGAGTGAAAAAATAATTTCCAACACAGACCATAAAAAGATAACCGGTGAAAGCATTGGTACAGTAACATTTTTAAATTTTGCCCACCATCCGCCGCCATCAATTTCAGCAGCTTCATAAAGATGTTTTGGAATTCCCTGAAGCGCCGCAAGGAAAACAAGCATTCTACCACCGCCGATTGACCAGATGCTCATAAGAACCATTGATGGTTTTGACCAGTTAGGGTCAAGCAGCCAGAGCGGTCCCGGAATTCCTAAATATGCAAGGAAGGAATTTATTAATCCGAACTGAGGATTAAACATCCATAACCAAACTACAGATAAAACAACTCCTGTTACAATTGAAGGAATAAAATAAATTGTTCGGAAAAACTTTACTCCTCTTACTGCATTATTAACAAGCACAGCAAGCATCAGCGAACCGATTATGCAAAGAGGAACTCTTAGCACTGTATAAATTAAAGTATTCGAAATAGAAGTCCAGAAGTAAGGATCTTCAAAAATAAGTTTCTCATAATTACCCAAACCGATGAATTGCGGAATTCGTAAAACATCATACCGGCATAGACTGTAATAGATTGACATAACCATCGGATAGAGACCGAAGATAATAAATCCAACAAACCATGGCATCATAAAGAGTATACCAAAGATTACCTGCTGCCTGTTGAACTTATTTATTTTTATTGTACTCATATCCTTTTCAATTAAATGAAACTTTGCTCCTTACGTAATTATCATATTCAATAGTTTCGTTCAGATGCATTTGTATTATTCGTTCTGCCCGTTTCAGAGCAGCTTCAGGAGTCTGGATTTTATGAATTACACGTTCCTGTGCTCCCATAAATTCACGCCAAAAAACGTCGTGAGCCAAAGGAACTACAGTCGGTGTTTTACTATGTTCAAGAAGATCGACAAAAATTTTATTTGAAGGAGTAAGGGATAAAAATGCCGGGTCATTCGCCGCCAATTTATTTGAAGGGAATAAAAGTTCTTTCTGTCTTTCAGCTTCAGTTAGCTGAATATTTTTCTGAACTGCGAACTTCATAAACTCCCAGGCAGCTTCAACATTTTTTGCTCCGCGCGGAATTGCAATCCACCAGCTTCCGGTTGATGAAACAGGAGAATGCCCTTCAAATGTTGGAATGTCGGCAACACCGTAATCAAGATTTTTATTATAAAGTTTAATCTGGTCAGGAAATGAATTATCCAATACCATCATTCCAAGTTTTTCAGAAATAAACCCATGCTGTTCAGCAAAACCAAATCCAGCAACAAACGTGGAAACATCTTTGATATTATATTGATTATAAAAATTTTCAATCCAGCTAAATGCATCCACCATTGGTTTATCTGTTAGATTAACTTTAGTGCCATCCTTAGATAACATTTGAGCGCCAAGTTCCCATGCCATAAGCGATGATACCGGTAAGTTACCATAGGTAGGAATGAATCCCATCTGTGTGAAATTTCCTTTTGCATCTTTCTTTGTAAGCTTAGCCGAGTATTCAAGAACCTCATTCCATGTTTTAGGTGGTTTCTCGGGATCTAATCCCGCCTGCCCGAAAAGTTTTTTATTATAAAAGAATGCATATGAATTTGAATAAAGCGGCAGAGCGTAAATCTGATTCTTGCATTTCATCTCTTCCCAAAGAGCAGAGAAGAAAATAGTTGAATCAAATGAATCGCGCTTTATTAGTTTATCAAGTGGAGTAAGGGCTAATCTTGTTGCCCATTTTGCTACCGGTGTAACAAGAAAAACCAGGTCGGGAGGATTTTCACTTAGTATTGAAGTAAGGATTTTCTTTTCGTGTTCATTCCATGGAAGAGGTGTTGATTCAACAATAATATTTTTATGTGTACGATTAAATTCAGTAATATGGAATGGAACTTCCGTCATTCCGCTGACCATCCAATATCTCAGCCTTGTTTTTCCATCTTCAGGTGGTTTGCTATCGGGCATAAACAGGAATAAACCCATAGCTACCAGGGCAATTAAAACAAGAATCGTATTTATAATTTTTCTCATACGTCCTGAATTAGTTAGTACTTTAGTTCTTTATTAAGCAAGCACAACAGAGCCAGAATATTTTAATCGGTCTACATCTTAGTTTTATCTCTTCTGCGTCAACTATTTTCCATTATGAATTTCGATTGAGTAGGTAAAGTGTTCAGCATTATAATAACCGACATTATATTCAACAGGTCTGCCGCCGGGATCAAGTACAAATCTTTTTCTTTTAAGAATTGGCGAACCAACCTTTACTTTTAGTTTGCCTGCTATATTTTTATCGGCAAGCTTAGCGCTAATTTCCTCTCTTGATGTTGCGGCTACTGTAGCATATTCTTCTTCAAGCATTTTATATAATGGTTTGCTGAAATCTTCCTTTCCTGTTAGACCAACTCTTGGATGGAAATATGAAATAAAATAAACGATTGGTCCTTCGTCCAAACCTCGCAGCCTTTCCATGCACACGACTTTCTTTTCCGTTGAGATCGAAAAGAATTTTGCCACATCATCACTCGGTTCTGTTAAATTAACGTCAATCTCATAGGTCTTAAATGCAATACCTTTCTGATTCATTTCCTGAGTAAAGCTATGCCAGTTATCAAGTCTTGTAACCACATTATTATTGTTTGATACTCTCGTCCCTATCCCTTTTTTTCTTATCAGAAGTCCTTCGTAGACGAGATGGTTTGTGGCATGTCTTACAGTATTTCTTGAAATGCCCAATCTTTTTGCAAGTTCAACTTCGTTTGGTAAAAATTTTCCTTTGCTGTATTCAGGCATCTCAATCATTTCCCTCAGCATTCTTTCAACCTGAATGTGAAGAGGAATTGCGCTTTGATGATTAATTTTTAATACCATGGCCCGACTAAAAATTATAATTGTACATTTTAAATTTTATTGCTTATTTTATCACCGTCATATGTCCATACATATGGACATGGCTAACATAAGTTGTAAAATTTTTATTGTCAAGAGGAATCTCAAAAATATTTTATAGCTTTATATTGAAAGCATCATAAAATCCTAAAGGAAGTTATCAAGTACTTGTTCATAAATCTGATTTAGTTTTTTAAATAACAAAATGGTCAGGCAATATGATTGACAATACTGAATTTCAAAACAAGGTTGCTCTGGTTACCGGTGGAGCAATGGGCATTGGTAAAGCGGTTGCCAAACTGCTTGCTGCCAGGGGAAGTAAAGTGCTTATTGTTGACAGAGCCGTACAGGAAGGATCACTTGCAGTTGAAGAAATAAAACATCTTGGCGGCAATGCAGAATTTTTTAAGGCTGATGTTTCCAACATTAATAATTGTTCAGACGCTGTTAAAAAAGCAGTTGAACTATTTGGCAAATTAGATATCGTCTCAAACAATGCAGGCATCCAAAGATACGGAACTGTTGAATCTACTCCTGAAAATGAATGGGACGAGGTAATGAACATTAATCTTAAAAGTGTTTATTATATCTGCAAGTTTGCAATCCCTCATCTTAAAAAAACAAAGGGCAGCATTGTTAATATGACATCTGTTCAGGCATTTGCCACTCAAAGAGGAGTTGCAGCTTACACGACTTCCAAACATGCTCTTATCGGTTTGACAAGAAGTATGGCAATTGATTTTGCGCGGGACGGCATAAGAGTTAATTGTGTAGCTCCCGGTACTGTAGAAACACCAATGTTAAAATATGCTGCCGCTCTGGATCCAAATCCTGAATCTGTTTATGAGAATTGTAAGAACATGCATCCCATTGGCAGGATTGCCCAACCGGAAGAGATTGCCGAAGTTGTTGCATTCCTTGCTTCAGACAGAGCATCTTTCGTTACAGGTTCTTGTTATCTAGTTGATGGAGGATTACTTCTTCCAATTGGCGGTGAACCTAAAACATCCCAGGAGTAAAAATGAAAATAGTTGATATTAAAGCCACAACAGTTACAGTTCCGCTTGAAGCGCCAATAAGACATGCTAACGGAATTCATTGGGGAAGATTTGTAAGAACAATTGTTGAAGTAATTGCCGATAATGGTTTAGTTGGACTTGGTGAAATGGGTGGCGGAGGCGAATCCGCAGAAAATACTATCAAATCATTGAAGAGCTATTTAGTCGGTCATGATCCACTTCAACTTGAACAGTTGAAATGGAAAATAAATAATCCTGTTGCTTCTATTTATAATAGCAGGAATCAGATTCACGCAGCAATTGAATTTGCATGTATGGATTTAGCAGGAAAGTTTCTTGGAATAAGAGCCTGCGATTTATTAGGCGGTTCTGTGCGGGAAGAAATTCCTTTTGCAAGTTATCTGTTCTATCGTTATAAAGATAAAAAAACAGGATTGGGTGGTGAATCTTCTGCAGAACAAATGGTAAATCATGCTAAAGACTTAACGAACAAACATGGATTCAAGACTCATAAATTAAAGGGTGGAGTTTTTCATCCTGATCATGATGTTGAAGTTTATAAAGCTCTTGCAGAAGCTTTTCCGGATGCTTCTCTTCGTTTAGATCCGAACAGCGTATGGAGCGTTGAGGAATCAATTAAAGTTGGAAAAGCAATTGAGCATCTGAACAACGATTATTTTGAGGATCCGACTTTTGGTCTGGAAGGAATGAGACGCGTAAGACAATTTGTTAATTTTCCAACTTCAACAAACACTGTAGTAATAAATTTCGAGCAGCTCGCTTCAAATATAAGAACTGAAGCAGTTGATGTAATTTTACTGGATACAACAATATGGGGAGGTTTGCGTCAGGCTTATAAAGCAGGACAAGTGCTTGAAACATTCCAGCTTGGAGCAAGCGTTCACTCTTCCGGCGAGCTTGGAATTCAGTTAGCAACAATGCTTCACCTTGGTGCTGCATTGCCAAATCTCGGATTTGCTGCCGATGCCCACTATCATCACGTTACAGATGATATTATTAAAGGCGGAAAGTTTAAATATGTTGACGGGAAAATTAAACTTCCCTCTTCACCCGGTCTGGGAGTAGAACTTGATTATGATAAGCTGAAACAGTACTCGGAATTGTTCAAAAAGCTTGGCGGTTATAAATACGATCGTGATCCCGGCAGACCTGACTGGTACACAATAATGCCCGAAAAGAATTATGCTGATCCAACCATAGAGATGGAGTTCTGAAATGCAGCTTGATAAAAATATTTTTTATACAACTCTTGAACTGATGCCCGACGTTCCGCTAAATGTTTATGCACTACGTGGAAGTGAATATTCAATTCTGATTGATACCGGAATTAAAAGTATGCGAGATCAAATCCTTTCACTTTGTAATGAAACAGGTAACGTCCACAATGTACTTATAACTCATGTTCATGCAGATCATATCGGTTGCAATGTTGCTGTAAAAGAATTAACAGGAGCACAATTTTTTTCTGCAGGTGCAGTACCGTGGATTGAGAATATGGAAACTCATTATATAGAGTTTTGTATTCCTTCAGAACATCTGCCTGATTCAAAAGAACAAAGAGATGAAATTCTTGGATTGATGGACGGTCCTGTTAATGTTGATGCTGTAATTTCAGAAGGAACAACTTTTCGTCCTGATAAAAATATTGAACTTGAAACTATTGCACTGCCCGGACATAAACTTGAAGAGGTTGGATTTCTGAATAATGTAACGGGTGATCTTTTCACAGGTGATATCCTTATGGCATTAGCTGCTCACTTCTTTCACGGATTTCAAACTGCAAGAGGATTTACAAATAGCCTGATAAAAATGAGTAGATTACTAGATGAAGGAAAAGTCAATCGTATCTTTGCAGCCCATCACCATCCTCTTGATAAGTATAACGCATTAAAAGCAATTACCAATACTGAAATGTTTCTTAAGGAATTTAAGGAAACAGTAATACAGGAGGTAAAAGGAAATGAATTCCATGAAATCTGGAAAGATGTTTGCAGACGAATGAACAAAGCTCTTGAGTTCAGAGGTTATGCAATGCTTCAGGTGCAGCTTAACGAGTTAATTGAGGATGGAATTGTACAAAAAGAAAATAATAAATTTTATAGAACATGAAAACATTACTTATTAAAAATCATAGTGTTGAAGTTGGGGTTCTTGAAGAATGCGGACATCTTTTCCCGGTTCGTTTTTTCTTTGAGAAAGAAGTAATTGAACCAATGCATATAGCACCATGGACAAATGAAGATCTCGATCCGTCAATCCCACCGATCCTTAAATATCTCAGAGGTGATTTCTTCTGCGCTCCGTTTGGCGCAAGCGATATACTTAAAGAAGAATCCAGGGATCATGGTACTTCTGCCAACGATAAATGGAATGAGATTGATGTAACTAAATCATCCCTGAAATTAAAACTTTCAAAAAAAATATCCGGCGCTGAACTGATTAAGGAAATAACAATTAACGAAAATGAACCTGTTGTATATCAGAAACATATATTCAAGGGAGGCAAAGGAAAAATTCCTGTAGGGCATCATGCAATGCTTAAGATTCCTGATAGTTGCTTCATAAGTTTTTCAGATTTTGAATTTGCCGGCACTCCTCCTTTTATAGTTGAACCTGATTCATCGAAAGGAAGATCAGTACTTAAATATCCGCAGCAGTTTTCTAATCTCGCTAATGTTCAATTATCAGATAATAAAATAGCTGATGTTTCAATTTATCCATTCGATAAGAATCATGAAGACCTTTATATGGTAATCTCTAAAAAAGATATTCCTTTCGGATGGTCTGCTGTAAGTTGTCCATCCAAAGGCTGGTTATGGTTTGCAATTAAGGACAGAAATGTTTTGCCCAATACGGTTATCTGGCTTAGCAATGGCGGAAGATATTATTCTCCGTTCTCATCAAGACATAAAAATGTAATTGGTATTGAAGAAACAGCAAGCTTCTTTCATCTTGGACATAAAGCTTCAATCGAGAAGAATTATTTGAATGAACAGGGTTTTAAAACTTATATTGAATTAGCTCCGGATAAAATTCTTGAAATTCCGTATTTGTTCGGCGCTGTAAAAATTCCTTCCGGCTTTGGTAAAGTAAAATCAATTACTGAAGTAAAAGATGGAATCGAAATAAAAGATTACTGGCACAACAAAGTATTCGCAAAAGTAAATTTAAATTTTATAAGGAATCATAAATGAAGCTTGGAGTTATTAAGAATAAAGGCGCCGCAGTATTTACTGATAACGGTTATATATTATTAACAAGTCTTGGAATAAACAAATCACCTGAAGAGTTTATTGCCGACGGAGATAATTCTTTAGTGGAATTAAAGACAAAACTTTCCGCACATAAAGAGTTTATTACATTTAGAAATGAAGAGCTTGATGCTCCGTTAAGAAAGCCCGGCAAAATTGTAGCTATCGGATTAAACTATATTGACCACGCATCAGAATCTAAAATGGAATTACCGAAACATCCTTTGGTGTTTACAAAATTCAATTCTTCAATTACCGGTCCTTATGATAATATACTTTTTTCAACTTCGGTTACAAACAGAGTTGACTACGAAGTTGAACTTGCGGTTGTTATTGGAAAGACAGCAAAAAATGTTTCTAAAGAAGAAGCGCTTAAATATGTTTTTGGTTACACAATAATAAACGATGTATCCGCACGTGATATTCAGTTTGCAGACGGTCAATGGGTAAGAGGAAAATCACTTGATACATTCTGCCCGATGGGTCCATTTATAGTTACTGCAGATGAAATTAAAGATCCGCAGGATTTACAGTTAACCTGTAATGTTAATAATGATGTATTGCAGAACGCATCAACAAAGGATATGATTTTTAGCGTTGCTGATCTTATCTCAATCCTGTCACAATCATTTACATTTGAACCGGGGGATATAATTTCAACCGGTACGCCAAGCGGAGTAGGATTTTCCAGGAAGCCGCCAATCTATTTGAAGAATGGCGACATAATGGTTACTGAAGTTCAGAAAATAGGCAAACTAATAAACACGGTAAAAGAAATATGAAAAGACTTGAGGGAAAGCGTGCAATAGTAACCGGCGGTGCAGCCGGAATCGGAAAAGCAATAGTACAGCAATTTGTTGGTGAAGGTGCTAAAGTAATAATTGCAGATATTGATTTTACGACTGCTGAATTGTTAGCCAAAGAACTTCAGCCAAATGCAAAACCATTTAAGCTGAATGTTACTTCATCGGATAATTTTAAATCGCTGGTTGAATTCTGTGAGAATGAATTTAACGGGCTTGATATTTTTGTTAACAACGCGGGAATAGGATTAGCAGGAAAACTGGAAGATACAAACGAAGAAGATTGGCAGCGCATAATTGATGTTAACTTAAAAGGAACATTTCTTGGAATGAAGTATGGTATTCCCCTTTTGAAAAAATCAGGAGGCGGAGCAGTTATAAATATTTCTTCTATTGCAGCGCTGGTAGGATTGGTAGACCGCGCTGTTTACTCCGCAGCAAAAGGCGGAATAATGGCAATGACACGTGCTGCTGCGATTGATTATGTAAATGATAATATAAGAATTAACTGCATTGCTCCCGGAACTGTTGATACTCCTTGGATTGAAAGAATAACAAACACTTATGCTGATCCTGCAGCGGCAAAGAAAGGAATGATGGAACGCCAGCCGCACGGACGATTAGTTTCTCCTGATGAGATTGCTGCAATGGCAGTTTATCTTGCATCGGATGAATCCAAATCCACAATTGGCGCTGTTATGGTTGTTGATGGCGGAATGACAGCAAGATAATTCTTTGGATAAAAGATAAATTAGCACAAATAAGTAGTATTCTGCACTATTGGTGTTATTAGTGTTCAGGATTTACTGATAAATATTTTTCTGATCACTAAGGGCCACTCTCTTGCAAGCATTAAACAGTCGTTAATATGTTTGTTATTCATGTTTTATTTTATTGTATAAACCTGACTGTCAATGTACTTTTCGTAGAAATGTATGGGCTTTATTTAAATACTTCTGTATTAAATGAAAAACTTTAGCATATTTAATTGCAGCTAAAACGACAGGTTAAAATAGGTAATTTGAGAAGCAATTAAATCCTTATTAATGTTAAAAATCAATTTGCCAAAGTTCTTTTGGTGTTGTTGAATATTCTTGCAATAAATTTGGTTCCGTAGGTGTTAATAAATACAACATATTATTTCCTTCTGAATATTGAACATCCATCCATTTAGCTTTTTCTGATTGGCCTCTTAAAATTATTTGATTATTTACTTTAATTATCATTTCCTTTAACAGTGCAACTATATTTTGTGGTAAATAGGGTGTTACATTCATACCCTTAAAATCACGAAAATCTCTGAAAGGAAATGGAGTATTTCCAATAAGTTTCACTTCAATAGCTAGTGTATCACTAAATATTTTCTTTACTCCAATAAAATCCTTTTCTGGGAAAAATGAATTTGGATTTTTTATAATACTGATAAACAAATTTGGTATTACTTTTTTAGCTCCATAAATTTGAAGAGGCCCTGGATGGTCTCTATCTGTAACGCTGAATATTTCAGACTTTAATTCCAACCAACCACCAACACCTTTAAAATTGAATATCATTTGGGATGTTTTTAAGGATTCAAGAGATAATGGATGTTTAAATACTAATAATATTTGCAATCTAGATACACTACTATTAAGTATTGATTGCGGGAATTTTTCGGTTGTTGAGGACAGAAAGGAAATATAAAAGAGTAATGCAAGAGGTAATATGAAAATTATAAACCAGATTTTACGACGGATAATTCCAGAAAATAAAATCATACAACCAATAACAATAAGAAAGGAACCAGAGAAAGAAATCCATATCCCAATGTTTGAATTAATAAAATTCACATAAGCGTAGGGTATTGCCCCAAGAGCAAGAACAATCGTCCCCATAATGTTTCTTGTAGAGTCTTTTACTTTGCTAGACTGTTTGTATTGAGAAGAACTATTTTTCGAATTTCTCTTTTTTTTTCTTTTTTGTGCCATAATGAGCAACTTTTAATTCTTACACACTTTTATCTTTTTACCCGCTAGGATTAACTTATACTTAATTACATTGCTATAGAAACATATGCACTACCATTTCAATATAGCATTTACATATCTACGTTCCGCAACGCAACCGTATATTTTTCTTTCAGTTCAGTTCTATATTCAAAATATTTTTTTGTATTCATTTCGTAAGAAAAGTTTTGTAGGAAAAGATAGTATAATTTTCCCGCACTAAAACCTTAGTCATAAGTAAATCATTGAATGGTACCGTTGTAAACAAAAGTTTATTCCCTGTAAACTTGGCAGCAAATTAAATTATTTTATTTCAAGTGTCAAATGCCAGGGATAAAAAAGTTGAGCGAAGCGAAATCCCGTTTGCGGGTTGGAACGTTGAGCGAAGTGAAATCCCGTTTGCGGGATTTGAAGGTTGAGCGAAGCGAAATCCCGTTGGCGGGATTGGAAAGATTGAAGAAGAAATCAGAATCCGCCTCCGGCGGAAGAATTAAGAATTCAAAATTCATAACTCGAAATTCATAATTCCTGTTCGCTCTTCGTTCTACATTTTCTCCCTTCGCCTCAGCCTTAGGCTGATAAATCCGGCGGAAGAATTAAGAATTATGAATTTCTTATTCAAACTATTTAAGTCTCAAACAACGACAGACAAATCTAATAATGCTGAGTAATCTGCATCGGGATGGTGGAATGACCGCGAGATAGAAATGTTGTTTCGATACGTCCCGACATTGTCGGGACTACTCAACAACCGGGGAATAATATTTCTTCGATTGATTGAGGCAAATACCGCCAGAATTATATTCATGGAGAAAAGGTAAGAACATACAATAAATGTTTGATTAACTATAAATGTTCAACATTACTCCATCCACTTATAAGCCCTGAATAAGTCGCTCTTAAACGATAGTAATAACCGTCTGAGTAAACATTGTAAGATCTATCAGTTCCTCTATAAATTACGGTAGAAGTTAAAAAATTCCCGGTCGAACTCTCTTCTAGTTCGTAGTAGCAGCCATATCCACTGTCTGTCCAGTTCAAACCATATCCAGGACTCTCAAGATATTTACCGCCATACAGGGTCGGTGTTTGTAATGGATCAGATGGAAGTTTTACAGTTGTTGGTGAACTATCAATTTTTTCAAAATTACATCCTACAAACAAAAATAAGATTATAAATAATTTCTTTATCATTTATCCTTAAACCTTTCATATGTTTTAATAGTGTTGCAAATAAGTGAAACCCTGGAGTACCGATTAAATAAGTAAACTTAAAAACTGTATTTAGCTCAAACCTTCTTGAAAGACTTTCTTTCCAAGCTGTTTATTCTGAGTATTATTTCCTTACATAAACAGAACTTTCTC
>QZKB01000144.1 GCA_003599415.1 Ignavibacteriales bacterium
GCAGCTGTTTTATTATCAGTCGGAAATCTTATTAAATAAAATAAAAATTGTGGAAGCTTTACAACAATATTCTTATGTTATTTAAAAAGAGAGGCTTAAATGCAAATTAAATTCGTAAGTGTTATGGTTGATGATCAGGTGAAAGCACTTGAGTTTTATACTACAAAATTGGGATTCAAAAAAATGGCAGATATACCATTAGGAGAATATCGTTGGCTAACCGTAGTTTCTCCAGATGGGATTGATGGTGTTGAATTAGTATTGGAACCAATGAGCTTACCACCTTCGCATAAATATCAGAAATATTTGTTTGATGCAGGAATCCCTGCTACTGCTTTTACAACAAAAGATATTTTTGCCGAATATAATCAACTTAAAAATCTTGGAGTTGTATTGAAAGGTGAGCCACAAAAGATGGGACCCATTATTTCTGCATTATTTGAAGATACTTGCGGAAACCTAATAAATCTTGTCCAGCCAGTTAATGAATGAAAATATCTATTAACCATTTACTGATGTTGAAAATTTAATGATGATAAAATTTTACTATTTCAATAATTGAAGAGGTTGTCATGAATCTAAACCAGATTGTAAGAAATGATTTGCTCACTGCTGAATTAAACAGCAGGTTAGTTTCTAAAGTGAGCATTATGGAAATCAATTTTCCTCCGGGGCAAAAAGCGGCTTACCATAAACATCCATGTCCTGTTGTTGGTTATGTTGCTTCCGGAAAAATTCTTTTACAGGTAGAAGGTGAACCAGAAAAAGTTTTATCAACCGGGGATGGGTTTTATGAACCGGCTGATGTTCCAATCGTTCATTTTGATAATTATTCTGATACTGAACCGGCAAAGTTTATAGCCTTTTATCTGGTAGATAAAGAGATAGAATTAATTGAACTATTACCAGGTAAATAATTCTGCGGATATTTTCAATTGATTCGAATTTACATTGAAATGACTTTGCTTCTCTTTTTATGTTCTTCGAAATCTAATTGAAGGAAAATTAACCATAGATATAAAATTACTATGTCTTTAAAATATATCCTCCCATCGAAAGAAGACTAAACTTTTTAATACATACCTATGTCTAATATTCAATTCAAATTGAAAAGTATCGGCGATACAAATGGAAGACTTATCAAACTTTAAAATTGTATGAATTCTACCTTTGAATTTGTTATGAATAATAATATTTTTGGCACTGAACAAGACATAGGTTATTAAATTGCTGAATTTTTTTGTCGACCTTAAAGAAGGTGTTTTATTCTCTCTTAAAGCAATCAGAGCAAATAAGATGCGTTCTGTACTAACTACCCTGGGTATTGTAATTGGTATTGTAGCGGTAACAACCATGCAAACAGCTATTATCGGGTTAAGAAATTCCTTTCTCGAATCGATCTCTTCAATCGGCACAGATGTTCTTTATATTAGTAAATTCGAATGGTTTGGTACGCAGGATTGGCATTACTATCGCAACAGGAAAAACATTACCTGGGAACATTATGAAAAATTAAAAGCGCAATTAAAATTAGCTGAAGCAGTAGTCCCAAGTATTGGTACACGCGAAGCTGTAGTAAAAAGAAATGAAAAATCTGCTACAGCAACACAAATAATAGGTACTACAGAAGATTATATTAAAACTTCCGGCACTTATCCCGGTGAAGGAAGATTTTTGACGGAGATAGAAGTAAAATCATCAAGAAATGTATGTGTTGTTGGTCAGGATATTGTTGATAAACTATTTCTTAATGAAGATCCTATTGACAAATACATAAAAGTCGGAACTGCTCCGTTAAAAATTGTTGGAGTATTGGAAAAGCAGGGAAGTGGATTTCTCGGAATGCAAAGTGCAGATGGCCAGGTAATTATGCCTTACAATGTGTTCAGAAAATATTTTGGTCAGAGAAGGCAGGGTTTTCAGATTACTGTTAAAGTTGGAGATGTAAGTAAAATTGAAGACGCAAAAGAAGAAGTTCGTCAGGTGCTGAGGACAATCCGAAAAGTTGCACCAGGAAAAGCAGATGATTTTGCTATTAACCAGCAGGAAGCTTTTACAAAAGCTTATGATAGAATTATTGGTACTGTTGCTATTGCTGGCTTGGTTATCACCGCACTTTCTCTTTTTGTCGGTGCAATCGGAATAATGAATATAATGTTCGTTTCTGTTAAAGAAAGAACAAAAGAAATTGGTATAAGGAAAGCAATAGGTGCAAAAACCTGGTCAATCCTAATACAATTCCTTGCAGAGGCGGCAATCATTTGCCTGTTAGGTGGTTTGGTGGGATTGGTAATAGCCTTTCCTATAAGTTTGATTATTAATCAATTTATTCCAACTGCAATGCCACTGGAAGTCGTCTTCCTGGCATTATTTATTTCTGCGATAGTTGGAATTGTTTCAGGATTTTTACCCGCTTACAAAGCTTCTAAGTTAAATCCTGTTGAAGCTTTAAGGTATGAATAAATAAAATATATTTTTAGATCTAAACTGTCCCGGTAGAAAATTATGGTTCAGATTATCGAAAGCGCTTTAATGGCGTTAGCATCGCTAAGAGCAAACAAACTAAGATCACTGCTTACTCTTGTTGGTATTGCTGTAGGTCTGTTTTCAATCATCATTGTAATGACTGCTATATCGGCAATTCAATCAAGCTTTGAAGAAGCATTTAGCGAGATTGGTACGAATAATATTATAATCCAGAAATACCCTGCTATTGGTATGGGACCGGGCAGCTGGAGGAAATACAGAAACAGAAAAGATATTACTATCGAACAGGGAGAAAAGCTGAAAGAAAGAACTACACTACCTGTGTCAGTTGGTATTTCAATGGGAGATGACGGAAAGATAGTTAAATATGGTAAAGAACAGACTAATCCTAATGTGTATGTCGTTGGTGTGAATATAGACGAATTTATTTCCTCAAGTTATATAATAAGTGACGGAAGAGGTTTTTCCAATCAGGATGTTGAGTATGCACGCAATGTATGCTGCCTTGGTGAAGATGTAATTAAAAAATTATTTAAAACAATCGATCCAATTGGTCAAAAAATTGTTATTGATAATATGGTTCTTGAAGTAATCGGAAGGTTTAAACCAAAAGGAGAAATACTGGGGCAAAGCCAGGACAATTTTGTAGTTGTTCCTCTTTCTGTATTTGCAAAATATTACAGCGATGATGAATCAGTAGGGTTAAATATACAAGCTCCAAGCCAGGAACAGTACGACGCTACAACAGAGCAGGTAATAGGTGTATTAAGAACTATAAGAAAAGTTGCCCCGGGTATGGATAATGATTTTGAAATTGTTTCAAACGATCAGCTGATTGAACAGTTTAATGACATTACAAAATATTTTAAAGTTGGTGCAGGTGTAATTGCTTTTATTGCTCTTGTAGCAGCCGGTGTGGGCATTATGAATATTATGCTTGTGAGCGTTACAGAGCGTACAAGAGAAATTGGAATAAGAAAAGCTATTGGTGCACAAAAGAAAACTATCAGGATACAATTCCTTGTTGAAGCAATTGCTCTTAGTCTTGTCGGTGGTACTACTGGTATTATATTAGGTTTAATCGGGGGTAATATTGTGGGATCATTATTAGAAGCCTCGATTGTAATTCCGGTATTTTGGATTATGGTGGGTTTGGCTGTAACAACCGGAGTCGGATTAGTATTTGGTGTATATCCGGCAATAAAAGCTTCTAACCTTGATCCTATTGAAGCATTAAGGTATGAATAAATAAAATTTCGAATTATTTTCTACAGGAATTAAAAATCCCTTGCAGGATGAATCTGTAAGTTTTAGATTTACCTGCAAAAAGTAGCAATCGATTGAAGTTTTTTTCTTCCAGATTATTAACAATAGTATTTGTTTTATTATACTGCGGGATATCTCTGTCCCAGAATAAATCTTTAATTGTTACTAGATCGGATTCTATTCTTATTAATTTTCAGAATCATTATCAGCTAAATTCAAATTCAATTATTCCTTTCAGTGAAATTATTACTCTACGTGGTAAAATCCTTAAACCATACCACTACAGTTTCAGATATGAAGAGAATTACTTTCAGTTATCTGATTCACTGAAGTTTTCAATTTTTGATACGCTTTTTATAACGTATCAGACCTATTCTATTCCGCTTTTAAAAGAATATAAAAGACGTGAGTTTATCGTTCAGTATGATGATAGATTTGCTGATACAGTGAAAATCGTTAAAAAGCTTTCTCCAACATTAACCAACGAAAGTATCTTCGGGAAGAACATACAAAGAAGCGGTTCCATCACAAGAGGATTTACAGTTGGGACAACAAGGGATTTTACCTTATCAAGTGGATTAAGGTTACAACTATCCGGTAGACTATCTGAAGATCTTGAAATTGTAGCTGCATTAACAGATGAAAATACTCCAATTCAACCTGAAGGCAACACTGAAAAGTTAGACGAACTTGACAAAGTATTTATAGAAGTTCGTCATCCTAACGCAGTTGGAACGTTTGGGGATTATGATTATAACAATACTTCAGGTGAATTCTCAAAAGTGCAGAGAAAACTCCAGGGATTGAAAGGAGAATTTAATTATGAAAACCATTTCGGACGTATTGCATATGCAAGTTCAAAAGGAAAATTTAACACTAACCAGTTTAATGGATCTGAAGGTGTACAAGGTCCCTACCATTTATATGGAAGAAATAATGAAAGAGATATTATAATAATTGCCGGCAGTGAAAAGGTTTTTATTGATGGTATTGAAATGAAAAGAGGTGAAGCTAACGACTTTACAATCGAGTATTCGAATGCTGATATAACATTTACATCTAAAAGAATCATTACTTCAGCAACAAGAATTACAATTGATTTTGAGTATACGGATCAACGTTATACAAGAAATTTTATGGGGATAAACTATTCAACACAATTGTTTAACAATAATTTAAAAATAAATACAAATTATTTCAGGGAGGGAGATGACCAGGATTCACAGATTGATATTTCACTATCGGAAACAGATAAAGAAATATTAAAACGAGCAGGTGATTCCAAATCTCTTGCGGTAAAATCCGGTGTAGAAGAGGCTAAACCGGATTCTTTGGGAAATATCATTGGGAATTATAGAAAAGCTGATTCATTGATTGATGGACAAAATTATACTTACTATAAATATACACCCGGCTCCGGTTTATATAATGTTTCTTTTAGTTATATGGGTGAAACGAAAGGAGATTATATTAAGGAAAGCCTTGGTAATTATAGGTTTATAGGAATTAGTAAAGGTTCTTATTTGCCGGTTATATTTTTGCCGCTTCCTGAACTCATTCAGATGGCAAATATCTCGATTGACGCAGTACCTCAAAAGGATATCAGATTAAATTTTGAATTTGCCGGTAGCTCTTATGATAAAAATAGATTTTCCTACCTTGATGATAAAGATAATTTCGGTATGGCTTACAATCTAAAAGTTAATTTGATTCCACAGGATATTATCCTAGACAGTTATAATCTTGGAAGCATTGGCCTTACTTATAAAGATAGATTCGTTCAAAGTAAATTTTCTGGAATAGACAGGATAAATGAAGTAGAATACAATAGAAACTATAACCTTTCCATTACAGAAGAAGATTATAATGAACAATTACGGGAATTAAGTCTTTCCCTTAATAGCTCGGATTTATTTAGTTTGAGTACCATGTACGGTTATGTTAATAGGGGAAATATTCTTAAATCAAAAAGATTAGTAAATTCAATAACTCTTTCTGATAAAAAGAATTATAGCATTGACCATAAGCTTGATTTAGTTGTGAGTGACTTCGGTTCTACTTCAAGTTACTGGAACAGGCAAACCGCATCCGGCTCTTATAATTATGGAAAGGCTTCCATTGGATTGTCTTTCCTTTATGAAGATAAACAAGAAAAATACAGATATACAGATTCACTGTTAAGCTCCAGTTTGAAATATCTTGAATATACTCCTTTCTTTTCATTGAATAATTTTGACGGATTTGATTTTAAAACTAACATCGGTTATAGAATTGAATCATATCCTGTTAATGCGAAACTTGAGACAGAATCATATGCATTTACACAATCCTATGAGTTTAATTATAAAGGGATTAAAGAAGTTACTTCATCTTTCCGAATTGTAATACGTGATAAAAAATACACTCAATTGTTTAAAGAAAAAGGTAATGCAAACAATCAAACTATTTTAGTCCGATCTCAGTCAAGGTTTAATTTCTTTAATAAAGTTTTAACAGGTGACATTTATTACGAGGCATCAACATTAAAGACTGCTCAGTACGAGAAAGTGTTTATAAAAGTTACACAGGGTACGGGAAATTATAAATATCTTGGTGATCTGAACAATGACGGCAATGCACAGGAAAATGAATTTGAACCGACAGTTTATGACGGAGATTATATTCTAACCACAATACCAACAGAGAAATTGTATCCTGTTGTTGATTTGAAAACAAATACACGTTGGAAAACTGATCTCAAAAATATTTTTGATCCGTATAGTTTTATTGGAAAAATTTTAAAGCCTGTATCAACGGAAACATTTTTCAGGATTGATGAGAATAGCAGAGAATCCAACACAATGAGGATTTATTTACTGAATCTCGCTTCTTTTTTAAATGATTCAACTACTATTAGTGGATTCAGGCAATTCCAGCAAGACTATTTTTTATGGGAAAATAGCAGCGAATTTTCAATTAGATTCCGGTTCAACCAAAGGAAGTCTCTTAATCAATATTCGTCTGGAATAGAAAAGGGATTTCTAAAAGAAAGAAGTATAAGAATCAGGTTCAAAATGGTTGAAGAGATTGGAAATCAAACTGAATATATAAACCTGAATGATTTTGTTTCCGCACCTGAAAATTCCAACAGGGCAAGAACTATAACTTCAGACCTGGTTAGTTCTGATTTCTCCTATAGACCTATTAAAAATATTGAAGTAGGATTTAAAATATCAATCGGAAGAACCATTGATGTGTTTCCAACTAACCCGACTAAAATTGATATGAATTCACTCCAAACAAGATTTAATTTATCTTTTACCGGTAATGGAAGATTAAGATTGGAACTTGAACGTACAGAATTAATATCTAATGAAAATGATAATTATATTCCTTTTGAACTGACCAAAGGAAATTCTCTCGGGAAAAATTATTTCTGGAGATTAAATTTCGATTATAAAATTGGATTAAACCTGCAAACTACAATCAGTTACGATGGAAGACTGCAAGGTACCGATAGGGTTATTCACACTGCAAAAGCAGAAGCCCGTGCTTATTTTTAATAAAACCATTTTTCATCATTTCTTTTCGAAATTAAATATTACAAATGTTATAAATCCTAATAATTATTATATTGCTTCCAAAAAATTGGAGTTAGTTTGAAAGTATATTCCTATATGATAGAAGCGCACATTGTAAGAAAAGTTGACGGTAATATTGAATTTTTATTGCTTAAAAGATCTGACAAAGATATTTATCCCGGTGTTTGGCAAATGGTAACCGGTTCGATTTTAAGTGGTGAAAAAGCGTATGAAGCTGCTATCAGGGAAATAAAAGAAGAAACCGGATTGACTCCTTTAAAATTATGGGTTGTTCCGTATATGAACTCTTTTTATTCCCGCTACCGAAATCACGTTTGTATGGTTCCTGTTTTTTGTGCACTTGTTGAAGGCGACTGCGATATAAAAATTTCAGATGAACACGTTGAATATAAGTGGGTTAATAAATCAGAAGCTGTAAAATCTTTGGCCTGGATTGGTCAACGCAATTCTGTGGAAATAATCCATGAATATCTTACAAATGAAATAAACGTACTTAATTTTGAGGAAATAAAATTTAAATAGAATTTTATTCTGTACTGCCTAAAAGGAATTATAATTTTTAGTATTTTTTCACGCATCTAAAATTTAATTGGAAAGAAAATGAGTTTACTTGTAATTGGATCGCTTGCATTTGATACTGTTATTACTCCATTTGCAAAAGCAGATAATGCATTAGGCGGTTCTGCTGTTTATGTATCCGTAGCCGCAAGCTATTTTACAAAACCTATCTACCTTGTTGGTGTGGTAGGGGATGATTTTAAGGAAGAACACGTTAAACTTCTTAAGGATCATAATGTTGATATTGAAGGACTTCAGATTATTGAAAACGGAAAAACCTTTAGGTGGGGCGGCAAATACCATGATGATATGAATAACAGGGATACCTTATTCACGGAGTTAAATGTTTTCCAGGATTTTGATCCTGTTATTCCGGAGAATTATAAAAAATCCGAATATGTTCTCCTTGGTAATATTGATCCGACTCTGCAACTCCGGGTTTTAAAACAAATCATTTCACCAAAATTTATTGTATGCGATACTATGAATCTTTGGATTGATATTAAAAATGCAGAACTGCTCGAAGTTATTAAACAGGTTCATGTACTAATCATAAATGATTCTGAAGCACGTCTTATAACAAAAGAACCGAATCTGATTAAAGCAGCTAAGATGATTATGAAAATGGGTCCGGAATTCCTGATAATAAAAAAAGGTGAGCATGGTGCATTGTTGTTTAGTAAAGATAAAATATTTTCTGCTCCTGCTTACCCGTTAGAAAATATTTATGATCCGACCGGTGCAGGAGATACATTTGCCGGAGGCTTTATTGGTTATATGCAGAAGACTCAGGATTTAAGTTTCGAGAATATGAAAAAAGCAGTAATATATGGAAGCGCTTTAGCCAGTTTTTGTGTTGAGCATCTTAGTACAAAAGGAATAGAGAATCTTACACAGACAAAAATCCAGGAACGGTTTAAAGAATTTTTAAGTCTTACCGAATGCAGCGACGATGAAAAATAATTTTACAGTTCTCAATTTTGTTAATGATGAACTGGTTTTTATTAACCAGGCAAAGCTTCCTTTAATTGAAGAATATATTACCACTGATAATGTTGACCGGATTGCTGAAGCTATTGAACGGTTAGAAATACGAGGAGCTCCGGCAATTGGTGTTGCAGCTGCATATGCTCTTGCCCTATCATTAAAAAATAATGTAGACGAAAAGATTTTTAATTCTTCTTATGAGCGATTAAAAACCACTCGTCCAACTGCCGTAAACTTATTCTGGGCTTTGAACGAAATTAAAAGTACTTACGATAAATATAAAGATGATAAAAACGTTTATGAGAAATTAATTAAACGGGCAGTAGAAATTCATAATGAGGATATACGTAAGTGCGATGCGATGGCAGAAAATGGTTTGATAATTTTTAAGAAGCATTCCAGAGTTTTAACACATTGTAATGCCGGCGCTTTAGCGACATCCGGAAACGGTACGGCATTGAATGTAATTAAAAAAGGTTTCGATGAAGGTTTGGTTGATTTCGTTTATGTTGATGAAACACGTCCGTTGTTCCAGGGTTCCCGTTTAACAGCATTCGAACTTGATAAAGCCGGTATTCCATTCTCAATAATTACTGATTCTACCGCTGCCTTTTTAATGCAGCAAAAGAAAATTGATCTAGCAGTTGTTGGTGCAGATAGGATTGCATCCAACGGAGATAGTGCTAATAAGATTGGTACTTATAGTGTAGCGGTCAATTGTTTTTATCATAACATACCTTTCTATATCGCTGCCCCAACTACAACCATAGATAAAAATTGCAAGTCGGGAGAAGAAATTAAGATTGAACTCCGGGGTAAACAAGAGATTACACATTTCAAATCCGAGCAGATTACCAATGAGAACTATGATGTTTATTCACCTGCCTTTGATGTTACTCCTGCAAAACTAATTACTTCAATAATTACTGATTTATCCGTTTATTATCCGCCATACAATTTCTAATGTCAGAGATAATTAAAACAGATGCTGTTGTTATTAGTAAGATGGATTATAGCAACACGAGCAAAATTGCTGTTTTATTTACACATGAATTTGGAAAAATATCTGTGTTGGTAAAAGGAGCAAGATCAGCCCAGGCTAAAACAGGCAGAACAGTTGATGTTCTAAACTACATCCAGGTTATACTGAACAAGAAAGAAACACGCGAACTACAATATGTAAACCAGGTTGATTTGCTTGACGGCTATTCAAAGATAAAGGATGATCTTGTTAAACTGAAATATACAGTTACAGGATTAGAACTTATTAATACTTTGATCCCTGAAGCAGAACAGCATTCAAGATTATTCAGAGGACTTGTAAAAATTTTATCTCAGATTAATAATACAACTTCACATCCCGCCATTCCAATGCTTAGATTCATTTTATTCTTTTTAAAGGAGATTGGTTTTGAGCTGCAGTTTGATAATTGCTTTTACTGCGGTAAAGAATTTTCTGATGCTGAAAGCGTTTCCTTCAATTTTGAAAAAGGCACTATTTGTAACGACTGCGGCAAAGACCATTTAGTCTCGTTCACATTTACCAAGGAACTTTTTAATTTTTTTCTGTGTCTAAGACAGAAAGAAAGTAATATTCAGGTGAACGAAAGGGAAATAGAAATTGCATATAACTTCATTGAAAAGTATTTGAAGTTTCATGTTCCCGAGTTCAAGGGTATTAAGTCTATTCATTTATATTAAAAATAATATTAGAAAAATCAGGAGGTTTATTCTAATGAACAAAAAAAGGTTAATTGGTTCCGCTGCTCTTATTATTATAGGAGTTCTTTTTGGTGCAATTTTAGTTTCTGGATTCGGCTGGATTAAACCTAGCCTTGCAGATGTTATGATTGGAGCAAAAAATCCGCCGGTAACTGATGTTGATTATACGTCTTTTAGCAAACCGTTTATTGAGGTAGCTGAAAAAGTGACCCCGTCTATCGTTCAAATAAATGTAAAATCTAAAGTTGAAATAAATGATCGTGATAATTTCTTCTTCTTTTTCCCGTTCAAAGATCAACTGCCTAAAGAACAAGAACAGCTAGGTTCCGGCAGCGGTGTTATAATTTCTGAGGATGGTTATATTATAACGAATAACCATGTTGTAGAAAATGCAGAACAGGTTACTGTTATTCTTCACGATAACAGAAAAGTCGACGGAAAAGTTATTGGTACAGATCCGTTAACAGATCTTGCAGTTATTAAAATTGATGAAGACAACTTACCGGTTGCATACCTCGGAAATTCAGACAATGCAAAAGTTGGTCAATGGGTTATGGCAATTGGGAATCCTCTTTCATTAAATTCAACTGTTACGGCTGGTATTATAAGTGCAAAAAGCCGTAGCATAAATATTCTTACCAGAGATAGAGGTAACAGAGCAATTGAAGATTTTATTCAAACTGATGCAGCAATAAATCCAGGTAACAGCGGTGGTGCTTTAGTGGATTTATCAGGTGCAGTAATTGGAATTAATACGGCTATTGCTGCAAATGGTTCCGGAAGTTATATCGGTTATGGTTTTGCAATTCCTATTAATATCGCAAAAACAGTTTCAAGAGAAATTATTTTGAACGGAAAAGTAAACCGCGGATATATTGGTGTTACTATTACAGCTATGGATGCTTCAACTTCAAAAGCTGTTGGCTTAGATAAAGCTACCGGAGTTATGGTTCAGGGCTTACTTAAAGACGGTGCTGCTGAAAAAGCCGGAATTAAAGAAGGTGATATTATTCTTAAAATTGACGGCAGGGAAGTTAGTCAGCCAAATCATTTGCAGAGTTATGTTGCTACAAAGAGCGCAGGCACTGAAGTGAAACTGACAATCTGGAGAGAAGGAAAAGAGATTGAAAAATCTGTTACACTTAAATCCAGTAATGATGACGAAACTGCTCAGCCTGTAAAGAATTCTTCAGGTAAGGAAAAATCAAAGAAAGGTTCTTCATCAACATTAACTTTTGATTCTATTGGTATGACTGTAAAGGATATGACTGACGACGAGAAAGAAGCTTACAAAGTTAATAATGGTGTGCTGATTACAGATGTTAAAACTATGAGTAAGGCAGATGATCAGAATATGTCCAAGGGTTGGGTTATAACAGAAGTAGATAAAAAGAAAATAGATTCGGTTGATGAATTTGATGAAATTATAAAATCCAAAAAGGGGAAAGCAATTCTTGTTAAAATGGTTAGTGAAGGAACATCCCGTTTAGTTGGATTGGAAATTCCCGAATAAATTTTTTCACCTCATCAAAAAAATCTCAATAAAAGCGTCCAACTCTCGGACGCTTTTTTTATATTTAGATAGCGGTTAATCGAATTAGGTTTTATGGATGAATTCTATTTTCAATAAAATTTTAGCAAAGGTAAACTAATGATAAGATTTCTTACTGCCGGTGAATCTCACGGAAAAGCTTTAACAACAATTGTAGAAGGATTCCCTTCGAATATTGAAATAAAAGAAGAGTACCTGAATTTTCATCTAAAGAGAAGACAAATGGGTTATGGCCGTGGTTTAAGAATGAAAATTGAAACAGACACTGCCGAGATTCTATCCGGAGTAAGATTTCAGAAAACACTTGGCTCACCAATCTCTATGCTAATCAGAAACAGCGACTGGGAAAACTGGACTGAGAAAATGACTTCGGGTGAAAAAACTTCTGAAGTAGAAAAAATTACTCTGCCGCGTCCGGGTCACGCAGATCTTGTTGGTGTTACTAAATATAATTTCGACGATATAAGAAATTCAATTGAACGCTCAAGCGCAAGGGAAACCGCTGCTCGCGTAGCGGCTTGTTCAATAGCAAGACGATTCCTGGAAGAATTTGGAATTTCAATCGGGAGCTTTGTTGAAAGTGTCGGTGGAATTTATCCGAATGAAAATTATTTGCAAAAACTCTTTAACAATGAATTACCTGAAAATTTTAACGCATGGGATTTGTCTTTGGAATCGGATAAGAGTGAAGTAAAAGTATTTGAGAAGGAACAGGAAGAACTGATAATTGAAAAAATTAAAGAAGCTAAGAAGAAAGGTGATACGCTTGGCGGTAATTTTGTTGTGGTTGCTACAGGTGTGCCGGTCGGTCTTGGTAGTTTTGTTCATTACGATAGAAAACTTGATGCTGAAATTGCACATTCAATTATGTCAATCAATGCAGTTAAAGCAGTGGAGGTTGGAACAGGATTTAAAGTTGCGGATATCTTCGGTTCTGTTTCCCATGATGAAATAATTAAAAAAGGTGAGAACATTACAAGGAAGACAAATCGTGCAGGTGGTATTGAAGGTGGTGTATCAACCGGATTACCTATAATTGTTCGCGGTGCAATGAAACCGATTGCGACTTTAATGTCGCCGATTGAAAGTGTTGATCTTGCAACAATGGAACAAATTACATCACGAAGAGAGAGAAGCGATTTCATGGCTGTTCCAGCATGTGCGGTAATTGCAGAATCTATGCTTGCCTGGAGTCTTGCAAAATATTTCCTTGAGAAGTTTGGTGGTGATTCGCTTGAAGAGACAAAAGATAATTTCAACCTTTACCAGGATAAATTATCGGGGCGTTTAAGAAAAAATTTCGGGAAAGTTTAGAAAAAATATTTTCAT
>QZKB01000002.1 GCA_003599415.1 Ignavibacteriales bacterium
TGTTTAATGTTAAAATAAATATTGATCCCAATGCAGGTTTCTGCTGGGGTGTTGTTCGCGCAATAGATATAGCTGAAAATACATGCGGAACAAATAATGGGAAAAATAAAGTTTACTCACTCGGCGATATTATCCATAATACTGCCGAAGTAAAAAGACTTAATGATTTAGGACTGGAAACGATTACTGTTAATGATTTACCAAAACTTGAAAAAGGAAGCAAGGTTTTAATCAGGGCACATGGTGAACCGCCGACAACTTACAGGGATGCTTTAAAGTACGGTCTTGAATTAATTGATGCTACCTGCCCTGTTGTAACAAAGGTACAGGAAAGAATTAAAAAGTTTTCAGACGATGAATTCCAGGTGGTTATTTTTGGTAAAAAAGATCATGCTGAAGTTATAGGTTTACGCGGTGTTACAAATGATAAGGCACTAATTGTTCTTTCAGTAGATGAAGCTCTTGAGAAAGTTGATTTTAAGAAACCAACTGTTCTCTTTTCTCAGACGACAATGGATAAAGAAACCTTTAACAAAATTGCCGACGCGTTAAGAGAAAGAATTAAAGAATTACAGATTGGTTCTATTGAAGATGAGGCAATACAGTTTCATGCAAAGAATACAATCTGCGGACAGGTTTCCGGTCGCGATAAGAAATTGAGAGAGTTTGCCAAAGCTAATGATGTAATTATTTTTGCTGCCGGCAAAAAAAGCAGCAATGGAAAAGTTCTTTATAACATTGCAAAGGAAGAAAATCCCAACGTTTACTTTATTGAAGACGTTAATGAAATAGATTTTAAATGGTTTGACAATGTATCAAGTGTTGGAATTACAGGTGCCACAAGCACTCCCCAATGGTTAATGCAGAAGATTAAAGATTTTATTGAAGAAGATTTGAAAAGTTAGAACGTTTGAAAGTTGGAAGGGAAAAAAAACTTTCTAATCTTAAACATTTTAATCTTTGAATTGTAGTTTTAAGTCATCATAATAAATTATGTTCAACTAAAACAAATACTGCTATAACAAATACTGATGACTTGTTTGTTAAATGCAGAAAAATTCTTGGAGGCAATATGCCAGAAGAAAAAAAAGATGAAGCGGTACAGCCAAAACCTGCTTCTAAGGGTAAGGAAAAATTTCTTAATGCAGATGAGTATTCTGTAGAGGAATTGGAAGCTTTATCCCGTCTCTATTCCCAATCATTTAAAGATGTAAAGGAAGGAGAAATTATTAAAGGTAAAATCGTCGGTTTCCAGGGCGATAATGTTATTCTTGATGTCGGTTTCAAATCTGAAGGCACCGTTCCAAAATCCGAGTTTACAGCCGGTGAGGAAATTAAGATGGGTGTTGAAGTTGAAATTGTAATCGAAAGTGTTGAAGACGGTGAAGGTAATCTTGTCCTAAGCAAAAAGAGAGCAGACTTCCTTAGAATCTGGAACAAAGTTATTCAGGCTTACGAAACCGGTGAAATCATGCAGGGCAAAATTCTTAAAAGAATTAAAGGCGGTATGGTTGTGGACCTTATGGGAATTGAAGCATTCCTCCCTGGTTCTCAGATCGATATAAGACCTGTAAGAGACTTTGATGCATTCGTCGGACAGACAATGGACTTCAAAGTTGTTAAAATTAATATTCCTACTGAAAACGTTGTTGTTTCTCATAAAGTACTTATTGAAGAAGAAATCTCCGACCAGAGAAAAGCTATTCTTGATAGTCTTGAGAAAGGTCAGATTCTTGAAGGTATTGTTAAAGCAATTACAGATTTCGGTGTGTTCGTTGATCTTGGCGGTGTTGATGGTTTAATCCACATTACAGATTTAAGCTGGGGCAGAATTAATCATCCGAGTGAAGTTGTTAAACTTGACGAAAAGATTAAAGTTGTTGTTACAGATTACGATACCGAGAAGAAAAGAATTTCTCTCTCACTTAAACAATTATTACCTCATCCATGGGATAATATCGAAGAGAAATATAAAATCGGCGATAAGGTTTCAGGCCGTGTTGTTTCTCTTACAGATTACGGCGCATTTATTGAAATTGAAAAAGGTATCGAAGGCTTAATTCACATTTCTGAAATGAGCTGGACTCTTCATATTAAACATCCTTCACAGTTTGTTTCTATGGGACAGGTTGTTGAAGCTGTTATCTTAAGTCTTGATAAAGAAGACAAAAAGATTTCTCTTGGTATGAAACAATTGGTTCCGGATCCATGGTCAGCATTAATGCAGAAATATCCTGTTGGTTCAAAGCATTCAGGTATTGCACGTAACTTAACTAACTTTGGTGTGTTCGTAGAACTTGAACCGGGCGTTGATGGTTTAGTTCACATATCAGATTTATCGTGGACAAAGAAGATTCGTCACCCCGGAGAAGTTGTTAAGAAAGGTGAAAAGATTGATGTCATCGTTCTTGCAGTTGATACCGAACAGAGAAAAATTTCTCTTGGTCATAAACAGATCCAGGAAAATCCATGGGATATCTTTGAGAAGAATTATAAAGTTGGAACAATTACAGATGGTAAAGTTGTACGCATAATCGAAAAAGGTTTGATTGCTGAACTTCCATCTAAAGTTGACGGATTCGTTCCGGTTACACAACTTTCTACTTCTAAAATTAAGAACATCTCTTTCTGCTTCCCTGTTGAAGTTGTACTTCCTTTAAAGGTTGTAGAATTCGACAAAGAGAACAAGAAAATTGTTCTTAGCGCAATCGGTGCACTTAAAGAAAAATCCGATGAAGAAATAAAAGAATACATTACAAGACATAAATTAGAAAAAGTAACCGTTGATGATATACATAATGCAAACGCAGATGTAGTCGATTCATCTGGTTTCCCAAGTTACGAAGAAGAGCCGATTCCACCGGTTAACCCGGCTCCGGCTACCGACGCAACTCCGGCTAACTAATTTATTTTATATTTCAATTCAGGAATGCCATATCGTTAAATGATATGGCATTTCTTATATTATCAAAAAAGAAAGATGACACAATTGATATTATGATTACCAAAAGCAATGATGCAAAAGTAGCTTTCTATACCTTGGGTTGTAAACTGAACTACTCTGAGACTTCTACCATAGGCAGCCAGTTTCTTGATAAAGGATTTAATATTGTTGACTTTAATGAACAGGCAGATATTTATGTAATCAATACCTGTTCTGTAACGGAGAATACTGAAAAAGAATGCCGCCAGATTGTTAGAAGAGCATTAAGAAATAATCCTGATGCTTTTATTGCAGTAACAGGATGTTATGCCCAGCTTCGCCCTGAAGAAATTGGAAAGATAGATGGTGTTGATGTTATTCTTGGCAGCAATGAAAAATTTAAAATCTTTGAACTGATTGAAGACTTTGGCAAGAAAGAACTTTCATGTATTTATGTTTCACCCACTGATGAGCTGACAGATGTTTATGCGGCTTCAAGTACAGACGCTGACAGCCGGACAAGGGCTTTCCTAAAAGTTCAGGATGGCTGTGATTATAAATGTTCATTCTGTACAATCCCACTTGCAAGAGGAAAAAGCAGAAGCCTTCCACCAGAAACTGTGCTTACAATTTTCAGGAAGTTGATTTCCGAAGGATACAAAGAAATTATTCTAACTGGGGTTAATGTCGGCGATTATGGCAAAGCAATTAATACAAACCTTTACGAGCTTCTTTTACTGCTTGTAAATGAACCCGGTGAATTCAGATTGAGAATAAGTTCAATAGAACCTAATCTTCTTTCAGATGAAATACTTGATCTTGCTGCATCAAATAAAAAGATCTGTAATCATTTCCATATTCCGCTTCAAAGCGGCAGCCCTAAAATTTTAAAGCTGATGCAAAGACGGTACAATTCATCTTTCTATAAAAATTTAATTGAAAAAGTAACAAATGAAATTCCGGACGTAGGAATTGGTGTTGACGTTATTGTTGGCTTTCCCGGAGAAAGCGGGCAGGATTTTCTTGACACTTATAATTTCCTGAAGGACTTACCGATTTCTTATCTTCACGTTTTTACTTATTCGGAAAGACCTGATACAAAAGCAATTAACATGGATGGAGTAGTAGAACATTCCGAAAGGAAAAAAAGAAATACTATGTTAAGAATTCTCAGCGAGAAAAAGCGTCATGAATTCTACAATAAGATGAAAGGAAAAACATTAGAAATCTTATTTGAACATGAAGAACATTCAGGTTATATGAAAGGATTCGCTTCCAACTATGTTAGAGTACAAAATAAATATGATACTGCATTAGTAAATCAGTTTACCGGCATATGCATAAATTCTGTCGGGGATAATATCTGCACAGGTTCTCTGGCAGAGTAAAAAAAATCAACTTGAAATATTCAGTTTCAAACCATAAACTTGTAAGCAAAATTTAAAATTATCTGATGAAAAAAATTATTATTCTCCTTGTTATTAGCTTTGGCTATTTTTTCGCACAAACTGAAAATGTAAAATCTTTGCTTGAACTTAAAAGTGAAATTAAAGCAATAGACGTTAACAAACCGGAAATTCAAAATCCAAATGATGTTTCAGATGGAAAGAAGAGTGGCTTCCTAGCAGTTGTCTATTCACTTATACTGCCGGGTATGGGCGAATTGTATGCCGGTAATTACAACCGCGGACAATACTTTACAATAGCAGAAGGAGTTTTCTGGTGTACTTATGCCGGATTAAAAATTTACGGCAACTGGCAAAGAGATAATTATAAATCATATGCGGTTACCAACGCCGGTGTAAATGAAGCTGGTAAAAGCGCGAAGTATTACGCAGATATAAGCGATTATATGAATATTGAAGACTGGAATAACCAGAGAAGCCTTGAAAGAGATTTTAATGAAATGTACAGCCAGTCAACAGATAGCTGGCAATGGGGTAGCAGATCCCAAATAGTACAGTACCGCAGTATGTGGGAATCCAGCGAGCACGCTTTTAACAACGTTAGGTTCGCAGTTGGTGCAATGATATTAAACAGGATAATAAGCGCAATTGATGCTGCATTACTTGTCCGTTCACATAATAAATCACTTACCCAGCAAACAAGCTGGAATGTTTCCTTTGGAAGCAATGTAAACCAACCTGAGAATTTACAGGTAAACTTCCAGTTAGGATTTTAATAATAAAACACTTTAACCTGCTTTAGGTAGAAGTAGAAAATTTTGTTATAATTGTCTGCACAAAATATGTAAACAATTTATAACCGGTGAAAAACTTCAAGCTAACTATCCAATATGACGGAACAAATTATTCCGGCTGGCAGATTCAGAAAAATGCCCCAACAATTCAGCAAACCATTGCAGATTCAATTAAAATAATTTTAAAAGAAGAAGTAAACCTGATTGGTTCAGGCAGAACAGACAGCGGAGTTCATGCGCTTGGACAAGTAGCAAACTTTATTTCAGCAGGTGAAATTGATTTACCTAAATTCCGGCATTCGCTGAACGCTATTTTACCGATTGATATTGCGATTAAACATATTGAAGAAGTTCCGGAAGAATTCCATGCAAGATTTAGCGCTGTTAAGAGAAGTTATTTTTATTTCATTAGTAAAGGCAAATCTCCGTTTTATGAAAAGTACAGTTATAGATTTCCCGGTAAACCGGAACTTGCACAACTGAAAGAGATTAGTAAAATATTTATAGGTAATAAAGATTTTACTTCATTCGCTAAAAAAAATTCTGAAATTGAAAATAAAAATTGTAATGTAACCTGTGCTGATTGGAGAGAGACGAAAGATTTACTTATTTTCCATATCGAAGCTAACAGGTTTTTACACGGTATGGTTCGCGCCATTGTAGGTACCATTCTGCGTACAGCTTCTGAAAATTACAACAGTGATTACATAAAGAATATTTTTGAACAGAAAGACAGGCAAAGCGCCTGGGAAGCTGTTCCTGCAAAGGGATTGTTTCTTTACAAGGTAACTTATTGAATATTGAGGAAAAGAATTTTGAAAAGCAGGAAACAATCATGATAAATCTGCAAAATAAGATAGCATTCATTACCGGCGGTTCAAGAGGAATTGGAGCAGCGTGTGTTGAGCTGTTTGCTAAAGCAGGCGCCAATGTTGCATTCACATTTAAATCAAATAAGAAAGCGGCAGACGAGTTAATAACTAAAATTAACCAGCCGAATAAAGTTGTTTCTTACTGCATGAATATGGAATCGGAATCTGATATAAAACAAATTGTTGCATTGATTGAAAGTGATTTCGGAAGAATTGATATTCTTGTTAACAATGCCGGCATCTGGAAATTCGGCGAAGCAGATAAAATGAATCTTGAAGATTGGAATGAAACCATAGGAACAAACCTTACCGGATATTTTCTTGTAACCAAAGCTGTTATTCCTGTAATGAAAGAAAATAATTTTGGAAGAATAATTCATATTGCTTCTACAGCCGGTCAAAGAGGCGAAGCATTTCACTCTCATTATGCAGCTTCTAAAGGAGCAGCAATCGCGTTTTCAAAATCCCTTGCTGTCGAGTTATCCAAATTCAATATAACTTCTAATTGTGTTGCACCCGGCTGGGTTGATACTGAAATGTGCGAATCGGTTTTTTCCGATGTAGACTATAAAGAATCAGTAAGGAAAGATATTCCTGTTGGCAGAATAGCTTCCGCAGAAGATATAGCTGGTCCAGTCCTTTTCTTAGCTTCTGATCTGGCAAGACACATAAACGGTGCAGTCTTAAGCGTAAACGGCGGCAGTGTTTTATGCGGTTGATTACAGTTAAAATTAACGAGGTAAAGAAATGGAATTCTTAGCATCATTACATCCAAAGATGGTTCACTTTCCCATTGCTTTGTTGTTTGCTTTCAGTTTCCTTGAAATTACAGGTACCATTTTTAAAAAAGAATCTTTTACCAAAGCAGCTTCAATTATTCTGGTGCTTGGTCTGCTTGGAGCAGTAGCAGCGGTATTAACCGGCAACCAGGCAGATGAAGTTGCAGAAATGTTATTTGATAAGGACATTAACATTCCTTTGGGAAAAATTTCAGCACACGAGACATTTGCAACATATACTTTATGGTATTTTACTGCCCTGTTTTTTCTAAGGCTATTCTTAATACTTAAGAAAAAATTTACCGGTTTAATAAAATATTCATTCGTTCTTCTTGCAATTATTGGAAGCGTCCTTGTTTACCTTACCGGTTTAAAAGGTGGAGAGTTGGTATATAAGCACGGTGTTGGTACAGAGATTATTCTACCAACCGATAGTTCTAAAGTTAATCAGTAGGCACTTAAATTGATTTTACTCCTTTCGCTAATTTTTATAAATGGTCTTGGGTATTTGCTCCGCTATTATGATTTAGATAGATTCATAATAATTCTCGGATTCAGATTTCATCTTTCACTTATATTACCTTTCATTCTTTTTCTGTTTGAAAAGAAATTTCACTTGATAAAAAAACAAATTAAAAATATTAACTGGCGTGAAATTATCAACCAGTTATCAATGTTGTTAATTTCTTCAATACTTATTTTCGGCAGCTTAATCCTTATCAAAAAAGCGGACTTTAGTGACCCGGATTTCTTTTACGAACTTGGCCTGTCATCTTTAATCGATATGCCGGTTTATTTCATCTGGAATTTGCCCCAGTTATTTATGATCGGTATTGTTATTCATAATGATAGAGAGAAATATAAGTTCAGTTTCCCAATAATATTTTTGTTCCTCTTATTGCTTTTTGCATACGAGTTTATTCCGATGAATAAAGAGAAACTATTGCCATTTAATATCTACAACTATGCGGCTTACGTTTTATTTATAGCTCTTGTTTTTATTCAACACAAAAATCTCTATGCTTCTGCTTTAACGGTTTTTCTGTTTATATGGATTCTTGTCCTTCTAACCGGATCAACCAATATCTCAGTCATTAAAAATATAATTGCAAAAAACTTTGATGAATGGGAAGGATTTCTTGAGTTTTCCAAAATCATTGTCAATTACATCTCGCTCGGTTTTTCTGGTTTAATGATAATTTTATTTTCAATATATTTCTTTGTGACACGGACAAGAATTAAAGCTAATGAATAAGTGGTTAATCAAATTAAGTTTACTTTTAACATTGCTAAGTATTAACCTGTTTGCACAACAGCCTTTGCCTTCAGGTAAAGCAAGAGGTTTATTTTTTGCACTTGGAATCGGACCGAGAATCCCAGTGGCAGATTTTGCTAATTCACAGGCTTTGGGTGTTGGTATCTCGGGGGAAATCTCCTATACGGATAATGAATATCTTCCATTATTTTTTTATGGACGAATTGCATACGAGAATTACCCGGGATCAACTGATTTTTACAGGAAGACTGCTTACTCATCCTTAACTACTCACGTTGTTCCGTTAAGTGTTGGAGCTAAATTATTTTTGCCGCCTATTGTGCAGGATATTGTTATCCTGATTCCGACTTTTGAAATTGGCGTTACTTTTGCAATATTTGAAAAGTCTCATCAATTTAAACTGGATTCCGGCAGAAACAATTACCTTGAAGAAAACTCCAAAGCAGGATTTCACATAGGTGCGGGCTTTAGTATGTTCTTAATAGATTTTATGGCCTGCTATAATTATCTGCCTGGTAATCAGAACCTTGCTGCAGATATTAAATTAAGAATACCAATCTTCATTCAGTTATGATCAGGAGAATTAATGAATATTAAAAATGTAATTGTTGACAAAGAAGATAAGGTTGCAACGGTTAAAATAAACCGCCCGGAAAAATTAAATACGTTAAGTATTGATACCTTAAATGATTTGAAGATGGCATTCAAGCTTTTAGCTAAAGATGAATTTATTCACGTAATTGTTGTTACAGGAGAAGGAGATAAATCATTCGCGGCAGGAGCAGATATTTCTGAACTTAATCAGTTAAATGAAGATTCCGGTTTTAACTTTTCTAAAAACGGGCAGGAAGTTTTTGATATAATTGAAAAGTATAACAAACCTGTAATTGCTGCGGTAAATGGCTATGCACTTGGCGGAGGATGTGAACTCGCATTAGCCTGCCATATACGATTCGCTTCGGAAAATGCTAAATTTGGCCAGCCAGAAGTTAATCTTGGAATCATACCGGGTTTTGGCGGCACACAAAGGTTATCTAAATTAATTAATAAATCCCTGGCGCTTGAAATGATTTTAAGCGGGCAGCACATTAACGCTGCTGAAGCATACAGAATCGGATTGGTAAATAAAATTTTCAAACAGGAAGAGCTATTACCTAAAACTTTGGAGTTCGCTAAGCTGATTGCACAAAAAGGACAGATAGCAATCCGAGGCGCTATTCAGGCTATTAATCTTTCTTTTGAATTGCAGCCCGGCGAGGGAGAAAACCTCGAAGCAAAACTTTTCGCAGAATGTTGTCAAAGCAAAGATTTTCACGAAGGCACTACCGCATTTCTCGAAAAACGCAAACCTGTATTTTCTAACAAATAGATATTTAACTTAAAGTCTAGTAATGAATTTTAATTTTGACAGAAATAAAATTTTCCGGTATTTAATAATTGCCTGTATTGCACTTTCAATTGTTTATTTGATTTTAGACTTGGTTAGGAAACCGGCAATTGAAACTGACCATAAACAAATTACTCCTGCCTTTGCCGAGGCAGAATTGAAAAATCTTTTACGCAATTTAAACTTTGATGAAAAATGGATTAAAACCAGGAAAATTAAAAAGACAAAAAGGGATTCCATCAACCATCTTCTTAATATCAGTATACCGACTGATTTCCCCTTCCCTGTTCTTTTAAATGTGCTGAATAAGAAATTCATCTCTTATCCTGTTGAAATCAGTTCATATGAGAACATGATAAACAGGAAATCTACACTCTTATTCAAACAAAATGGTTCTTTAATTTTAAAAGCTGTTTTCATAAACGATACTTCAGCACAAAGAAAAACAAATCAATTTTGTTTTCTTATAAGTGATGTGGACAAACTAAACATCAAAGAGATTGATTACCTTCTTGGCTTACCGGAAAAATTCGCTCTGCTTTTAGTACCGTCAAAAGCTTCTTCTGTCATAAAAGAAAAAGCGCTTAAAAAGAATAAACAGTACTTCACTCTTTTTAATGATGACATTGATGAAATTAAATATAAACTTGATGAAGATTATAAAGATGACAGATTAATCGGTTCAATTAGAAATATTATTTCGGATTTTAGTGAAACAAAAGCTTATTGCATTGATATGAATTCAGATTTGGTACAGACACCTGTATTTAATCTTTTACAAAGAGAATTCAAAAAAAGAAAATTGCCGATAATTAAATTAAACCAGTTTATTAATCTTTCTGATACTGAAGAAAATATGTTGTCGGAAAGAATAAAAACTCTTATAAAGAATTCCGGAAAGCCACTTGTTTTTAAAATTGAAGCGGAACAGTTTGTAACTATTATTAATTCGCTGGAACTTGAAATACTAAGAGGCAATAAGTTAGTTTTTCCCGATAAGGTTATTCATCAACTTGTTAAATAGGATTACCGTTTATATCAAGTTCGGTTATCTCAAAACCGTCAACCTGTTTCAACTGCGATAGTAATTTTTCCTTATCACCGACCAATAAAATCGTAAGATATGCATCTGATAAATATTTATTTGCTGCGTTAAGCACTTCATCTAATTGAACAGCTTTAATATTATCTATGTAAGTACTTAAATAATTCTCAGGCAAACCGTATTCAACAATTGTTAAGTAATTTCTTGCTGCCTTGGAATAAGTTTCAAATGTTGATGGGAATTTCCTTATCACCGAAGTTTTTACGAAATCCAGTTCGTCAGCAGAAATATCTTTCTTTATTCTTTTCAGCTCATCAAGAATTTCGCGAACAGCCGCAAAAGTATTTTCAGTATCAACAGCGCAGGTAATATAAAAATAAGATGCTTCAATGTTATAGTTGAAAGCAGAATTTATTCCGTAAGTAAATCCGTTCTTTTCTCTCAGATTCATGTTCAATCTGCTGTTGAATTGTCCGCCCAGTATTTGGTTCACCAAGTATTTGGGAAAGAATTCCGGGTTGTTTCTATTTGAAGTAAGATGTCCAATTCTAATTTCGGTTTGCGGAGAATCTTCTTTATCAATAATATAAATCTTATTGGTCGATAAAACCGGTTTTGGAAATCCGGGTTTCTTTTGTTCGCCGGTGGACCAGACTTCCAACCTGTTTTCAAGATTACTTATTAAAATATCTTTATCAATATTACCTACAACTACAAGAGAAGAATTATCCGCTAAAAAATTATTTTTATAAAATTCAGTTACATCATTTAAAGTAATGGAAGAAACTGTTTCGTTTAAACCAATTTCAGGAAAACCATAAGGATGATTATCGCCGAAAATTATTTTTTCAAAATTTATGGAGGCAAGGTATGCCGGATCATCCTGGGCTTGTAAAATTCTTACAAGAGCTTTATCCTTTTCCCTGTTAAAATCTGTAATATCAAATCTTGGTTTTGTAATTACTTTGCCAAATAGTTCAACGGATCGCTCCAGGTTTTCAGTTAAAGTAAGTAATGAAACAAACACAAATTCCTGGTCGGCAAACGAAGTTAGTACGGAACCGAGCATTTCAAATTCTTCATTCAATGCAAGCGAATCGTACTCATCTGCCCCTTCATCAAGCAATGAAGTAAATAATTGAGAAAGTCCTGATTTTCCTTTCGGATCAAATTTACTTCCTGCTTTTGTTACCATGTACATTTGAACAATCGGAAGTTTATCAAATTGAATAAAGAAAACTTCAAGCCCGTTACTAAGCCTTAGCCGGTTTAATTCGGGAAGCACAAATGGAATTTCTTCAGATGGTTGTGGTTTTTTACTTCTGTCTAACATTTTATTTATCATTTGGCATTACGTGAAGTTCTACAAAATTATTCTGAAGATAGCTTGCTGCATTTTTCACATCTTCAGCAGATACATTTTTAAACCTGTTTAAATCATATTCAAATGAATCCGGTTCACCAAGATAAAAATTATATTCGTTTAACCTGTCCAAAACATTATCAAGATTCTGCATTGAATAAATAAAAGAAGATTTTATCCCGTTTTTAATTCTTGTTAATTCTTTCTGTTCAATTCCATTTTGTATTACATCGTTTATTTGGTGGAATATTTCCGCTTTTAATTTCTCGAGTGAAATACCTGGTTTAGAGGTTGCGATTATAATAAAAGTACCCCCATATTTACCTGAATGCTGAAACACTGAAACCTGTTGTGCAATTTGTTCTTCCACAACAAGTTTCTTATAAATTCTTGCATTCTTTGAACCACCTAATAGCTCAGCTAAAATCTCAAGAGAAGCCTCATTTTTTGAAAAAGCTTTTACTGTCGGCCAGGCAATGTATAATCTTGGTAATTGAATTTTATCGTAATGAATTACTTTTTTGCTTTCGGTTAAATCAAATAATTCCGGAGCTTCAATAACAAGTTTAGTTCTTCCGTTAGAAGGAATTTCCCCAAAATACTTTTCAATTAATTCTTTTGTTTTATATGAATCGTGTTTACCGCCGACAACAATTGTTGCATTAGATGGATTATAGTAACCGGTAAAAAATTTTTTGACATCATCGAGTTCCATCTTCATAATGTCTTCCATCCATCCAATAACCGGTGAATGATAAGGATGAGTATCGGGATATAAACTAGAAAATAATTTTTCAAAGCTTAACCCATAAGGAACATTATCATACCTTTGAAGTCTTTCATTCCTTACAACATCAATCTGGTTATTTAATTTCTCCTGGTCAATTGCTGGAAGTAAGAATCCCATCCGATCAGATTCAAGCCATAAAATCATTTCTAAAAAATTCGCAGGAACAGTTTCATAATAGTTAGTTCTGTCAGTACTTGTTGATCCATTTAAGTTTCCGCCTGCTTCCTGGATATATTTGAAATGCATTTCTTTCGGAACATTCATTGATCCTTGAAACATAATATGTTCGAATAAATGAGCGAATCCTGTTTTATCTCTTTCTTCATTAGCAGAGCCCACATTATACCATAAATTCACGCCAACCAAAGGAATTCTATCATCATTAAGAAGAATAACTTCAAGTCCATTCTTCAGATTGTATTTCTCTATGTTTACATTTAATGGATTCAATTCTAACTACCGGCTTTCTTTTTCATTTATTAAATGAAAAGATTGTTTAAAATAAAAAATCCCGATCAAGGATCGGGATTCAAAATAAAACCTGGCGACGACCTACTCTCCCACACACCTGCGCATGCAGTACCATCGGCGCATAGGGGCTTAACTACTCTGTTCGGAATGGGAAGAGGTGTAACACCCTAGCTATAGTCACCAGAAAACTTTTTGTTTTCATAAACTTCAAAATATAAAGTTGAAAGAGAAGCCATCAAATAACTAGATCTAGGTATAAAAATATATTGATTAAGTCTCACGATCTATTAGTACTGCTCAGCTAAATACATTACTGCACTTACACCTGCAGCCTATCAACCTCG
>QZKB01000156.1 GCA_003599415.1 Ignavibacteriales bacterium
TAATTTTATGAAAAATAAATTAATTCTGTTTATTTCATTGTTCATTGCTTTACCGTTATCCGGTCAGGATAATTCCCAAACCTTTCTTTCGCTTAAGACTACAGGAGTTGAAGATTTTATCAAAGCTAACCCGACTTATGATGGCAGGGGTACAATTGTAATTGTTCTTGATACCGGTGTAGATCCGGGAGTTGATGGACTTTTAAAAACAGCAACAGGTGAAAACAAAGTTATTGATTTACTTGATTGCACCGGTCAGGGTGATGTTAAACTATCCGATGCAGAACTTACCAATGAAAACGATGAGACTGTTGCGCGGGACAGTGAAAATAAAATTGTTGTTAAAGGATTGGACAAACTTGAATTTAAACCTGACGACAATAAATATCTTATTGGTAATTTTGATGAAGATAGATTCCGTAATTCAAATGCCGGGATTAAAGATTTAAACGGCAATGGTAAGAATGATGATAATTATGTTGTTATAGTATTTAAAACCTCGCTTGCAGGTGAAACATTCTGGGTTGCTTATATCGATGCAAATGCGGATGGGAAAATTTCAGATGAAAAACCATTACGCAGCTTTAAAGAAAAACAGGATACATTCCAGATACTTAATCCAAACAAGATTCCTTATTTTACTTTTGCATTGAATATTTTTCCCGATGAAAAATTAGTGAATGTATTTTTTGATGATGGCGCACATGGAACACACTGTGCCGGTATTTCTGCCGGGTATAAAATTGGTAACACAGATAATTTTAATGGTGTTGCTCCGGGTGCTAAAGTAATTGGTCTTAAGATTGGTGATAACACAAATTCAGGTGGCGCTACAATTACCGGTAGTATGAAGAAAGCATATTTGTATGCAGATAAAATTTCCAAAGAAAGAAAAGAGCCTTGCATAATTAACATGAGTTTTGGTATCGGTTCCGCAATAGAAGGCGATGCCGATATGGAAAAATTCCTTGATGATCTGTTAAAGAAAAATCCTTACTTATATGTATGTGTTTCAAATGGTAATAACGGACCCGGAATTTCAACCGCTGGTTTGCCTGCTTCTTCCAAATATGTTTTTTCATCCGGCGCAGTTTTAGCGCAGGATGTTGGCAGGGATGATTACGGTACTTCAATTAAAGAAAATATTATTTTGCATTTCAGTTCACGCGGTGGCGAAGTTGCTAAGCCTGATATTGTTACTCCCGGTGCTGCTACATCTTCTGTTACGGATTGGTCCGGTGGAGATAAAATGTGGGGAACAAGTATGGCTTCTCCGTATTCCGCGGGAGTAATGGCTTTATTACTTAGCGCGGCTACACAAAAATTTGCTGATGTTAAAATACCATCTCAGCTTTTATTTAAAGCTGTTAGAAACAGTGCTGATAAGATGGAAGGTTATAATGCCCTTGATTACGGTGGCGGTTTTGTAAATGTTCCCAATGCTTTTAACATGATTGAAAAATATGTGAAAGAAAAACAGGTTGAGAAATTCCAGGATTACAATGTCTCATCTTTTGCGCCGAATATGCCGAAAAATAAAGCCCAGTGTTTATACATTCGCAATGGAAGTATTATAACTGAAAACGATAAATTCCAGTTTGTTGTATCAAGAGTGAATCCTGATGCAAAAGAAAAGTTCTACAGAATTTATAATCTGGTAAGTGACAACGATTGGTTGATGCCGCTTCAGAAGAAGACCTATATTAGAAATAATGCCCCCGCTTCTGTAAATGTGGTTTTTGATAAGACTAAGATGAAAGAACCCGGTTTGTACACCGGAAAAATTATTGCTTACCGGGATGATAAAAATAAATTCCAGGAATTTGAATTACAGGCAACAGTAGTAATTCCATACGAGTTTACAAGCGCAAATAACTATAAGATGAGCTGGAACAATGAAACCCTGATGCCCGGCAGGCATAAAAGATATTTCATTAATATTCCGGTGGGTGCTAGTGTTTTAACTATTAAACTTGCTAATGAAAATGGAAAGTATGTAAATGTTCTTTATAGATTGTTTAATACCGATGGTGTAAATGTTTTTACTTCTCCTTCGGTTAATTCAAATGGAGAAGAAAGCTTTTCGATAAACAATCATCAGGCGCTTGAACCCGGAGTTTATGAATTGGTTGTTCATGGACATTTCCTTGCGACTAATTTATCAACTTATAATCTTAATGTTGAGTTTGGCGGAGTGAAACCAGTGCAAGACTTGATGTTAAATTCTTCTGATGGCAAAACTGAATTTATAAATTACTTTAACCAGGTAAAGCAATATGAATTAAGCGGCGAACTACTCGGCTATCAGAAATCTTTTACAGCAGAATTTAATAAGGCTGATAAATATTTCTATCCTTTTGTTATACGAAAAGGAGAACGTTCGAAATCATTTAGTGTTGAGGTAAGCAAAGAGGATTTTAATAAAGTAACGGATTTCTCCGTCTTGATTTTTGATGAAAAGGGAAATGCGCTTGTTAAGAGCGGGCTTGATTATCCATTGGGTGATATTGAAATAACCAATACTTTTGAAAATGCCGACAGTACAAATCTGAAGCTGGTTATCAATCCTGCTTTTGTTACTGAACCCGGAGATATGAAAGCTTACGTTACTGAATCCACAACTGTGAAAACGGCCCAACCTTTCCCGGTAAAAAGCGGACCTTTTAATAAAATTGAATTCTATCCGACAATCCAGAAACAAATAGACTGCTTCGTACCTAAACCAAATTTTGATTTTCCAAAGGATTCCAAACCTTATGGAACAATATATTTAAAATCAACCAAATCTGATAAACAGGAAATGGAATTTCCTTTTTTACTATTAACTGAAGGAGATAACAAATGAGTGATGCTCATACCCCAAAAACAAATGGTGGACTGCCGGAAAACGCTTATAAAGAATTAAAACCGGGTGAAGAATATTTCCCGATTATGATTCCTTCTAAGATTTACCCTGAAGTAAATGTCTGGTCTGTTTCATGGGGATTAATAATGGCAGCAATTTTTTCTGCCGCTGCAGCTTACCTGGGATTAAAAATAGGTCAGGTCTTTGAAGCTGCTATTCCAATTGCAATAATTGCCGTTGGCTTATCAACATTAGCAAAAAGAAAAAATGCATTAGGTGAGAATGTAATTATTCAATCGATAGGAGCAGCATCCGGAGTAATTGTTGCCGGTGCAATATTTACAATTCCGGCTTTGTATATTCTTAAACTTGAAGCTCAGTTTTACCAGATATTTTTAGCATCGCTATTCGGCGGATTTCTTGGAATACTTTTCCTTATCCCATTTAGAAAATATTTCGTCGCAGAGATGCACGGTAAATTTCCTTTCCCTGAAGCTACTGCTACTACTGAAGTTTTGGTAGCCGGAGAAAAAGGAGGCAAGCAGGCACTGGTGCTTGTTGCAAGCGGTTTGATTGGCGGCATATATGATTTTATTGTTGCATCATTCGGCTGGTGGTCAGAAGTATTTACCACCAAGGTTATTGATATCGGTCAGACAATTGCTGATAAATATAAACTTGTCTTCAGGTTAAATATTGGCGCTGCTGTAATGGGATTGGGTTACATTACCGGTTTGAAGTATACCGCAATTATTGCTGCCGGTTCATTTGTATCATGGTTTTTACTTATCCCTGTGGTCGCTTATATAGGCAGTGCATTGAATGAACCACTAGGAGTTAATATTTCACTTCTGGTAAAAGATATGACTCCCGAACAGATATTTTCTAATTATGTGCGGCACATCGGAATTGGCGGAATTGCAATGGCTGGTATAATCGGAATAATCCGTTCATCAAAAATTATTGCTTCTGCTTTTTCACTCGCCATTAAAGAAATATTTGGCGGCAAACTTGGCGATTCCGAAAAGTTAAGAACACAGCGCGACCTTCCTATGAAAATTATTGTTATAGGAATTTTAGTTACAGCAGTTATGATTTATATCTTTTTCTTTTTTGGTGTGGTTAATAACGTAACTCAGGCATTAGTTGGATTGGCTATTGTTCTTGTTATTGCTTTTCTGTTTACAACAGTGGCGGCAAATGCAATTGCTATCGTTGGTACAAATCCTGTTTCCGGTATGACCTTGATGACATTAATCCTTTCATCATTAGTTTTAGTTTCTGTTGGATTAACCGGTGAAGTAGGAATGGTTTCTGCTTTAATAATTGGTGGAGTTGTTTGTACAGCTTTATCAATGGCGGGCGGATTTATTACAGATTTGAAAATTGGTTACTGACTTGGTTCTTCACCTTACAAACAGGAAACATTTAAATTCCTTGGAACCGTTGTAGCATCAGCAACAGTTGGTTGGGTTGTACTTGTGTTAAATGAGACTTATGGATTTACCGGAGATAATGCTTTAATTGCTCCACAGGCAAACGCTATGGCTGCTGTTATTCAACCGCTTATGTCACAGCAACCTGCACCGTGGCTGCTATACATTGCCGGTGCTTTTATGGCGTTGATACTTACAATGATTAAAGTTCCTGCGCTTGCATTTGCGCTTGGCATGTATATTCCACTTGAATTAAATACTCCGCTTTTAGTTGGTGGTTTAATTTCCCATTTTGTTTCTACCAGAAGTAAAGATGAAAAACTTAATACTGCAAGAAGAGAAAGAGGAACATTGATTGCCTCAGGATTTATTGCCGGCGGTGCATTAATGGGAGTTATAAGCGCGATCTTCCGTTTCTGGGAATTTAACTGGCTGTTACAGGAATGGCAGGAATCTCACGCCGCAGAGCTTGTTGCTTTAATGATGTTCGCATTACTTTGTTCTTATATGATCTGGGATTCTCTTAGAGCAAAACCGGAAGAGTGAGATGAATAACCTTCAAGGTTCTCATTGCTTTTTCACTATGAAACCTTGAAGGTTCACTTTAACAGGAGTAAGAGAAAGATTAAGACTAAGATTTATTTAGAATCCTGAATTGGGTATCCAGCAACAATTATCCAGGACGCGATGAACATAAAAGACTCACGCAAATATTTTCCATTCCTAAACAGCGGAATGATCTATATGAATCACGCCGCTATTTCTCCGCTTCCTTCTCCTGTGGTAGAGGCGATCAACAATTACATCAAGATAAGGTCTGAAACTGAAGTCGAAAACTTTCCTGATTTTCTGAAGCTTGCTGCTGAAACAAAAATTCTTTTAAGTCAAATGATTAATTCATCTTCGGCAGATAGAATTGCTTTCGTTGAAAATACTTCAAACGGATTGAACATACTTACTCAGGGATTAACGTGGAAACAGGATGACAGGATAATTCTGAATGATATTGAATTTCCCTCTAACGTTTACCCGTTTCTAAATTTAAAATCTTACGGAGTTGAAATTGATTTTGTAAAATCTAAAGATGGAAAAGTAACTGTTGAAGATATTGAAGCTGCTATTACTCCGAATACCAAATTAGTCTCAATAAGCTTTGTGCAGTTTTTAAGCGGATACAGAATTGACCTGGAACGCTTAGGCAAATTGTGTAAGAGTAAGGAAATTATATTTTGTGTTGATTCAATCCAGGGACTTGGTGCTCTCCAGCTTGATGTACAAAAATGTAAAATTGATTTTCTTTCCAATGGTGGACATAAATGGCTTATGGGACTTGAAGGATTAGGATTCATTTATCTTACTGAAGAACTTCAGGAAAAAATTAATCCTAAGTATGTTGGATGGACATCTGTAGCTGATGCATGGAACCTGCTTGATTTTAATCTAACATTAAGAAAGTCTGCCGATTGTTTCCAGAATGGCACTCTTTCTTCAGTAGGAATTGCAGCACTAAACGCTTCCCAAAAATTCCGTTCATCCTTAGGTTATGATAAAATTGAAGAAACTATCCTTAATAATTCAGAATATTTTATTACTTCTCTTGGTGAAATTGGATTTACTCCTTTACTTCAGAATGTTAAACGGGAAAATCTTTCCGGCATTGTAAGTTTCAAATCAAAAAAAGCAAATGAAATATTTAATGCACTTCAAAAGGAAAATATAATTGCGGCTGTACGTGAAGGTGTTGTAAGATTATCACCTCACTTTTATAACACCCGGGAAGAGATTGATAAAGTAATTTCAGTGCTAACAAGTATTATAAGTTAATATGAGGAGTTATATGAAAACTGTAAGCAAAGCACAAATTGATAATTTCATGTCCCAAAAGAAAATTGCGATAGTTGGATTCTCAAGAAACCCAAAGGATTTTACCCGTAACCTTTCCAAAGATTTATCTGTGCGTGGTTATGAGCTTTATCCTGTTAATCCTAATGCAAATGAAATAGAAGGGAAGAAGTGTTATTCAAACGTAAATTCAATTGAAGATGAAATTAATGCTGCTATGATTTTTACAAAAGGGGAAACTCTTTCAGCTAATCTTGATGAAGCTGTAAATAAAGGTATCAAAAATATCTGGTTAAATTTTGATCAGAAATTTTCCTCGGATGTTATAACTAAGATTGAGAAATATGAAAAGCAGGGGACAAATGTTATACATGGATTTTGTCCGTATATGTTTATCGAGGATCCTCAATTCTTCCATAAAGCGCACAGATTTTTTAAGAAGCTTTTCGGATCGTTTCCAGGTTAAAATAGCTTAGCTTAAGTGGTTCGGGGTTGGTTAATCGCAAATTAATTAATAAAAGAAAATCAATTAGTTACAATGCAATTGTAATTAATCAAATGAAAAAATAGTCTATCACAAACCATAAATATCCAATTCAACCTTATAAGCATTTCATGGGTTTTTAACGGAGTTGGTTTATTTAAAATAAAAAAGGCGAGTATGAAACTCGCCTTTTTAAGATCGATTCTTCTTATCTCAGATATTGAAGTTTCTTAACCATTGAGAATTCTTTGTTGCTCTCATGTGATTTTGCAAAGAATCTATAAACATAAATTCCGCTTGAAAGATTTTCAGGTCTGAATTCAACCTGGTGAATTCCTGAAACATAATCCTGATCATTAATCAATGAAGCAACTTCTTCACCTAACATACTATAAATCTTCAAACTTACAGAACTATTCTCTGGTAATTCAAACTGTATCTGGGTTGAAGGATTAAACGGGTTAGGGAAATTTTGTCTTAATGCAAACGCATCAATATTAACATTGGACTTGCCTAATGCTGCATGTGTTTTGCCCCAGTTTACATTTAACACAACATAGAAATCGTCTGAGTTAATAACACCATCACCGTTACAATCTGCATAAGTTGCTGCAACCGGGGTCCAAGGAGTTGCTGGTTGAGCAATCCAAGTTGTAGAAGCATTAAGTCTTGGTGTACCATTCATATTTTCATATTCTTTGATTGCATTAAAGTCATACTGATCAACGTCGCCGTCATTATCAGCATCACCCGGCCAAACAGCAATTTGACCAATAATGTTTGTTCCTATTGTAAATACATCGTTTGAAACAACATAATTGCCAGATTCTCCAAACTTGGTTACTCTAACCAAACATTGTGTGGATGGAGTATTAGGAATTAACCAGGGATAAGATAAATTATTACCTAAGTATCTTGATTTGATAAGATTCCATGTAGCACCATTGTTTGTAGAAAATTCAATCTTTACATATACAGATGTAGCTGCCGTGTTGCTGCTGCCTGAATTCTTTGATAATGTTACTGATTCAGAAGTACTTGCAACAGGAACGGTAGGAGTTACACCGCCTAAAGCCCATACGATATTTCTTGTTGTTCCAGGCATATAAATTTCACCACCGTTTGGTGTAATTAAGAACATTGTACTTGAAGTACTTTCTGCGCCAGGTCTGCCATCTACTCTTATTAATTCCCATCCGCCTTTTGGTGAAAGGTTCATTGGATTTGCCATACCCGCATATAGTGCAGTACCATCAGAAAGCAAATTTCTTACACCATAATTTAAATTATTGCCTAAACCACCAACAGAAACCGGCACAGCTGGGAAACTAGATGAGGTAAATTTCCATAAATCGGCACCCAAATATTTAGTTAAGCCTAACTGATTTATAATATCTTGTATACCTTCCGGTAATTCAGGAATTAAACTCATTAATGGAGCAAAGGCAAGAAAACTCCAATCCATTGTTCCAACGTATAACCGGTTCTTATATACATCCATTGCCCAGGTATAATTATTAAAGAAATTGTTTATGCCTGACAATCCGAAAAGCGGTAACGAATGCATATTATTTGGTACAAACATCCATCCGCCAACTGTAGGAGTTTCTTCAGATTTATCAGATTCTTCAGAAACATCTGTCACACCAACATACCTTGGTAAAAAAGGATTTCCATAGAGCAGCTCAACATCGCCAAAATAAGCACCTTTGGTATTGTCACTGCTTTTAGCCATTGAACTACTCGGCACTACGTCAAAATTTCCTCTGAAAATTGCAATAGATCTATGGGCTCCAAGGATTCCAATTAATCTTTCTATTGGACTCCAATATTCACCATAGACACGATTTACTGCAATTCCTGCTACAAAAGGAACATGCATTGTTCCCCAATATAATTTCCCGTCATAAGAAGCCATTGCTCCACCACCGTAAGTCATTGCTACCACAGGATCAGGTTCATACTGCAATACATTCCATACCATATTCCAAAAATGTTTATCAGCATCTGTTAACCCATCTGCAGGAATTATAGGACTTCTCCAGATTCCAGCAGGAAAATGAGAAGGACCTGCGATGTTTGGCCAGGTATTAACATATAACCTTCCGTTATGCTGAATAATTTCAGCAGCATCTGAAGCTATTTCACCCACAACCTCAAATTGAAATGGATCATCAACATTTCCTCTCCATCTCATTATAGCCCCGCCGGGTGTTGTAACATCGGTTTGATCTACAGACTTGTTTAAATCCTGACCTAAATTATTTACAAAACTGTTATTGAGATCATATCCGGAATTAACGCCTAATCCGCAATATAAAACACCATTTGCAACAACCCATTTTCTTATGTTGTCTGCATATCCCATACTACCAAACTCTCCCAACCAATCAATTGTAGTTGAGCCTAAATACTCACCGGTATTTGCATTAAATGCAAAAAGATTTATTCCACCATCAATACCATCAACCTCCAATTGTGCGCCTGTTGTTGTTGGTCCAAGTCCGCCGGTATTCGGTCCACCAACAAATACTACCCCGTTAAAAGCTCCCGCAGAACGTATACCAAGAGTATGGTTAAGTCTTGTTCTGCCAAGTTCATCTAACAATCCTGTTTTTTCTTCCAATACATCGGCTGCAGTGTTATACATAAAGATACGAGGAGGTCTCCAATCATAAAAAATTGCATCCGGATAAGTATCCCAGGTATAATGCCCTTCGCAGACCCAGCAATTATCAACTTCATGGCCGCCGGTAAAGCCTAAAAAACCAGCCTCAACCAAACAAAGAACATTTGGAGCAGTACCAAACCAAATATTAGGTCCATCCTTTACAAAACCCCAAACATAAGCCTGATTGGTTTTAGGGATTCCCTCAAACTCTGTTAGTGTAGGGTCAAAGTTGTTATCTGGATGTCCAATACCAAAGTAATCTTCATCCGGTAGCGCCTTAGCAAGCAGTGTAAAATCCACAGCACTTGCGGCATCATCCGGAGTGATGGTTTTATGTAATGAACTGGTTTGCGGATTATTATATGCATTCCGCCAAAATTTAATCATTGCATTAAGCGCAGCATCTTGCTCCTGCGCAAAACAAAATGTAAAATTTCCCAGAATGAATATAAAAAGAAGACTGGTAAATTTTGTTTTCATAGTCAACCTCAAATTAATTTATAACTGTATAGAAAATTCAAATTAACCAAAGAGAGGATAGCACCAAATATAAAGACTAAAAGAATTTAAACATTTCTAATTGCTAAACTTAAATGTCAATACTAAAATTAGACCTTTACTTTCAGTTGCGAATTTAATATTAAAAATTTTGATAGTCAACACTATTATATGAAATAGATCACGTCGTGTTACCCCATAATATGGTGGGGTAATACCTTTGCTCAGGTAAACCTCAAATTCAGAGGTTAACTATATCGTATTTGACTAAAAGTAATATCGATTTAAATGCAAAAGAATTTCTATTCCCGGATCAGGTACCATCTATCAGGACCACCTTCCAGATAATTCAGAGAATCTGTTTTTCCTCTGTCCTGCTTATCGATGTATTTTATTTTGGCATCCTTTACGACAAAACTATATTTACCATACAGCTTATTATCAACTGTTACAACAATCTGATATTTCCCGTCTTTCAATAAGTCTTTTGCTTTAAATCTTCCCTGGTCAAAATTAAATTGTTTCTCCAGCCATTGGGAAGGCATAAAAACGGCATCAGCGTCTTTTTTCCAACTTGTTATATTTTTCCCATCTTTAAGCAACTCTATCTGAACTTTTGGTTTTGTTCCTTCAAGAGATTTTGAGCGGAACCAGGTTGAAAACCAAACGGCAGATTCCGGATCATTATCCTTTAAGTAAATAAAAGCATAATCTTTCCATGCTCCCTCAAGATAATATCCATCACCTGGTTTGTAGGGATCAACACTTTTTTCAACACTTACTGAAAATGGAAAATTCATAAGCAATTTGTCTTTTAAATAAAATTCCAGGGAATAATTGCCCGCCTCCTTTATGAACGGTGCCTTAGAAACATCGTGATTTACCAGCCAGAAAAAAGTACCTTTAAGCTGCCCGACTTTCCAGTGATACTCCTGAACAACAACTGCATCTTTTTTTAAAACCAAGGTAATTGCCTTCTGCATTTCCTTCTTGTTGGTTAGGAGTTCCGGAGGTAAAAATGCTGCTAAGATTGCATTGTCATCATCACCAGTTACAAATCTAAATACTCCATTCCCGGCATTCAGATTTATACCGTTGAGAACAGAATAATATACCATTGATGGTGGTAAGTCCTGGGATAAAATCTTATTTGTAAAAAGGAGAGAAATAAGGAATAATGAAAAGAAAAATTTAACAGATCGATTTTTCATGACGCCCTCTCTTCTGTTAGAAAATTTAATTTTGTTTTTATTCAGTCTGCTGAAAATTTTTTTTATTTCATTGCATTTTTAAATTATACAATTGACCGGACTTGTTGTTTATATTTCTCCGGAAATAATCAGAAGTCTGTAAAATGAAAAACTAAGTATTCAATTTTATATTAAATCTTTCTTTTGCGTTTTTATTTTGATTGGGAATAATAAAAGGGTATAAATCAACCGATAACCTTAGCTTTACAGAAACCAGGATTAACTTCTCAATATTCAACTCTTACAACCCGTTTATTATTGGGAGATAATATAGTCTAAATTATTTCCCCTGTCAATTGCTTCCGATGAAAGGAAAATAAGATATTACTTTAAAGACTTATGTAAAAATCTTCTTCCTTAAGATGAAATTGATTCTACTTATCCGGAAAGCTTCGCCAGCCGGCATATAATTTATTTTCCTTTTCCATTCCAATACCAACAAATTTTATTTGTCCATCAGATAGCCACTTTAACACATAACAATTTTGCTTATTAATTATCTCTAAAGTGTATTTGGAAAGTTCAACTCCGATTTGATTGTAGTAAGTAACAAGATAGGTTCCACTAAAATCTTTCCTTAATTCCCCGGTTGCTATACCGGTGCCATTTACACTTTTATCTTCAATTTGATAAAACCACTTTGCAAGAATGCGATTGTTAGTGGTATCCTTAGAATATTCTACTACTCCGATATCGTTCAATTTAGGTAACTCCTCAATTATTGGTTTACAATCAGTTACTAAATAAGAAGGCAGACTTGTTAATTGCTTTCAGCAATTTAAGTTCATTTATTCCAATGATCGTTATAATTAAATCTTTGTATCAGCTAAAACATGATACTCCAATTTCCTGATATGCTTACAGCTAATTTTCACTTCAAACTCCTTTCCTTCATATTTAATGAAATTAAAAGTCCCTTTATAAGGACAGATACATTCTGAAGCATGCTAACTTATAATAGCTAATAAAATATTATTGAAAGCAACTCTATAATAACTTATACAAAGGCTACGTAATTATTTGATTGATGTGGTGACCGAGATGTTTTACGTAATCTTTAAATAACCATTCCAAAGTCACAGGTTCTTCTTTCCCGATGTTACATTGATTTGTGAATTTATCTTTGGGAATTACAGATATAATGTATGCGAGATGTTTATTGTAGCTTCTCCAGAGTGTTATAAGATTATCAGTTGATGCGTTATTAAAATCCTCTGTAGAAACCCATTTGTTTTGCTCATAAGTGATTGCCGGATTATCTTCGAACTGAACTCTTACGAATCTCTGATGATTATTTGCTGCGGAGTCAATCAGGTGACCCAGTATTTCTTTCCTGGACCATTTTCCCGGTGCGCTTCGGTAATTCCAATCTTCCTGTGAAATCTCATCAAATAACAGACTTGTTTCTTCGACTATTTTTATTAATTCCTCAGAAAATCTTTTCATATTGCTTACCCCTGTTTATATAAATATTTTTAATTGCATACAATTAAAACTCACCAATATATAGTTCTAATCTTTACCATGATTGTAAAATTAATCCGTACCGGAAAGAGAATATTTAATTCTAAAAATATCTAATCTGCCTTTCGATTTATCTTTTATGTAAGTTGAATAATAAATTAATGAATTATCCAATGGATCAATGGAAGAACCAAAATTCCATGTTCCCGGGATGTTCATTTTGTTGCTTATCTGTACGGGAATTGAATACTCATCATTTGAAAAGTAGCTTATATACAGTAAGGTCTCATCTTCATTTATTTTTCTTGTAAACAAAATTGTTTTGTTGTCGTGCAAAAAAACAGGATCAAAATCATCTTCAGCAGAATTTATTTCATCAATTGACTTTGGATAACTCCAGCCATCTGACGTTCTTTCGCAAACGTAGATATCGTGTTTGCCTTTTCCATTTAATCCATCAGTACAAAAGAGAAATCTATTTCCATCCGGAGATACAGTCGGGCCCCATTCGTCTCCGGCAGTATTAAATTTTTCTCCCATATTTACAGGTGAACCAAATGCATTGGTTACAGAATCATATTGAACATAGTAAATATCATCTCCTCCAAACCCGCCGGGGCGGTTAGAAAAGAAATAAAGGATTTTACCATCGGCAGAAAAGCACGGATCGAAATCGTTATCAACAGAATTAAAAGAAACCGCCTTTGGATTAATCCAGTTATTGTCTGTCCTTTCGCATTGCCATATATCAAAACCACCAACACCATTTTCTTTCCCGATTGCTCCCCATATCGCATATTTACCATCCGGTGAGAAAGTTATTTTAACTTCAGATACTTCTGTGCTGATAACACCTGGTGCAAACAATTCGGGATCACTTATAAATTTTATGCTCTG
>QZKB01000046.1 GCA_003599415.1 Ignavibacteriales bacterium
CCATTAAAAAAAATTATATTAAAAATTATTCAAATGTTATTTCAACAAGATGAGGATAGTATTCCTCAAACTCTATATAGGTAACATAAATTGTCTTACCATTATCCTTTGCAAAGGATGGATGTTCTTTGCCTGCATAAATCAATTCAAGCTTTGGACCTTTTGTTTTGCTCTGGGGAATAACCTGCCATAATTCAATCGGATCACTCCATGGTCCCCAAGGTGTTGGAGAAGTACGTCCAACAATTTTACCGCTCAACTCTAAAGAATGAATTGAAAGGTAGCAGCCAAGATATTTATTATAGTTAACAGACAATTCATTCGGCATCCCCGAAAACAGAGGTTTTGATTGCTTAACATCTTTTGTCCATCCGTCATTTTCAGAAACGAAATATTCATAACTACCGAAATCTTCAATCTGCCCTGGTTTAACTCTTGCGAGATGAAGATTCTGGATTCCCTTCGGATCATTCTTAGTCCCGTACAAATAAATGTATTCATTGCCAGGCTCGTAAAGAATAGCGGAGGCAAAACAGGGTTCGTCACCTTTCCAGATGATATAAGAACCATTATTATAGACTCTTCTGAATTCCCAGTCTGTTTCACTTCCAAAAGCAAGTCCGGAACCTATAATAATAAAGTTGGCAGGTGGTTCACCATCTTTAAGCATTCTTATCTTAATGAAATAAAGATAAACTTTACCGTTGACGGCAATTCCATGAAGGCACCATATTCTATCCCAGTTATGGTCTTCATCCGCTTCCAACGGAATTAATTGTTTCAATTGATTTTGATTATTAAGTATGTATTTAAAATTTGCAAAACCGTTTTCACCGGTTTTATCATAACATAACAGACCTGTATTGGTTATCATTTTTTCCAGACCACCAATACCTGTCATATCAACAGGGCCTAAAGGCTGACCACCGGGATACCAAAGGCTTTCACCATCTGTTCTTTTGCCAACTAAGGTATCACCAAAGAAAAACAAACATTTATCTTCAAGCGGAATTGAATAAGCGCCATCCTGCCCTACCATTTTATTTGGATTATCTTTGAACTGAGGACCAAGATCCTTAACCTGTATTACTTTTAATTCTTTCATATTATTTTTTTCTTTTTATAGAAAGCTGGCTAATTAAAGCCAGCAAATTTAAAACTATTTCAACAAGATCATTTTTTTTGTTTGAACAAACTGAGGAGTGGAAATTTTATAATAATAAATTCCGCTCGGTATATTGCCTGCATTAAAACTTACAGAGTAACTTCCGGCTGACCTGTACCCGTCTACAATTTTTTTAATCACTTTTCCTGAGGCATCAAATATTTCTATCTGCACTTCACCTGCTTCCTTTAAAGAGTAATTAAAGGTTGTGGTAGGATTAAACGGATTCGGGAAATTCTGACTAAGATTATATTCTGCCGGAATTTCAGAAACCTGTCTTTCTACATCAGAAGAACCAATGACCTTGACCATATGATTCATTGATGTATCTGACCCTGCTAATTGCTGGTCTGCATCCTGATCATTAAGGAATTTTAACATATCCATAGTATTAACAGTAACAAGGTAACCGATTGCATAATCACCGGCTTTCTGCCCGACTTTAAAATTAACAGTAGCCTCATAAACCAAGTTTGCATTATGCAGGTAACCCTGATCCGTTAACAGGTTAATCCATTTCATACCGGTAGGTCTTTCTATAACGGTATCAACATCACCCCATGCAGGAGGAGTTGAAGCATCAAGTTCAAGGTTTCCAAATCCAACCGGTGAAGTATAAGTACCGCTTTCAAATGTCCAGTCCTCTGGAACAAGTACAGCAAGCACACCTTTATGTGCATTATTATTTTCAGCGTTCATATCAGAGATCGTAAGAGTTGCGGTAAAAGTTTCTCCTGCGTTTACCTGTGTAGGCTGACTAACCTCTTCAATAAAACAACCGGTTAAAGAAACTATTAAAGCAATTTCCAGAACAAGGATTAAGTTTTTATATTTTTTCATATTACCTCCGGAAAAAATGTGCCTGCCAATAAAGCAGGCACGCATCTGAACAAAATTTACTTAAGCAATAACATCTTGGCTGTCTGAACGAATTCTGCTCCGTCCGCACCTTTTGCACTTATTCTGTACATGTAGGTTCCGCTTGGTAAATCACTCGCATCAAATATAACATTCTGGGTCCCAGCCGAGTATTTTCCCTGAGCTGCAATTTTAATTAACTGACCAGCAGAATTATAAACAGAAAGTTTTACTTCCGATTCAACGGGTAAGGTAAAACTAATATTTGTTGTAGGGTTAAACGGATTCGGGAAGTTCGTTAACAATCCGAATTCCTTTGGAGTTGAAAAATTAATTTCAACTGTCTTTGAATATTCGTATGCGCCACCGAAATCGAGTTGTTTAAGACGATAAACAAGTTTACCTGCCTGAGCAGATTTATCAACAAATGAATAAGATACTTTTTGCGAAGTAGTACCGTTGCCATTTACAAAACCAACAGTATTAAACTCGTTACCGTTATTGCTTCTCTGGATTTCAAAACCACGGTTATTTGTTTCAGTTGCAGTTTCCCATTTTAGCTGTACACCATCTTTAACAGTCGTGGCTGCAAAAGAAGTGAGTTCAACCGGTAAAACACCAGCAACAGTAATAGGATTAGTCAGACTAATTGAATAGTAAGTAGGATCAGTAAAATCAAGTGCAGCATCTGTAACAAAATAACCTAAGTTATAATTGCCCTGTGTGGCAGAAGGTGTCATTTTAACATATAGATTAGCCTGCACCGTACTTGCTACAACAGGATGCGATGTTGTAGATTGATATACAACCCACTTCATATTATCACCGCTGGCATACCTGGTTTCAAGTTCATTCGCCCAGTAATCAACCTGTCCACCCGGTTCATTATCAGGAACGTTTGCAGGTAAGAATGTACAATAACCTGTATACCCGCCTGTAAACCAAACTGAATCAATCTGCCAGTCATTTGGAATTAATAAACCGGCAATAGCATAATGCGGATTAGCATCTGACTGTCCTTCAACATTTACTACTACAGTTGCAGTAAACTGCTCCAGCCCTTGAATAGTTGTTGGCTGAGTAACAGATACGATCACGAAACATCCGGCAATAATTAATGCTACAATTGCCGAAATAACCAGAACGGAAATTTTTGTAGTTCTCTTTTTCATGCTGCCTTCTCCTTTTATTGATGGAAATTATTTGATTATGAAAATTATTTTTATGTAAGACAAAACTTTCTTCACTGCATACTCTGTTATTTAATTAATATATCGGAAAACTCTGCCGGCTTTAATATCACCTGGAATTTGTCATCATTCACTTTTAACGGTTGAATGCTGTTGCCAAGCAAATCAATAGTACCGGCCGTAATATTTTTGAATAATTTACTCCTGATATTCGCTGTCTGGTTGTTTTTGCTGTCTGCATTTATCAACCTGAGGAGGATACCATTGTCCGTTTGCTTCAGGTTGAGCATGATTATATTCTTGTTATCGATTGTTAAATACTCTTCAGATGACGGGTTTGTTCTGTACCAGCTTCTTCTGAATTGCAGCGGTGTATTAAGTTCATAACCAAGCATACTTGTTTTTGCAGGATCAAATGTTCCTTTGCCCGAGGTAAATGCATAACTAAAATTCAGCTTTCCCTTCTGGTTTTCATGCCTGTTCCAATCAACCGGAAAGTTAGTCATCAGATTAGAAATTACAACCGGATTTTTAGTCGTACTGTCAGTTCTTATTTTTATTACTCTTGCGTCAGCGGTAGACCAGATTATATTTTCTTTATCATTAAATATTGACGCCGAGTGCCTGAGTGAAACGCCGTCGTGTTCAATCCCTGGTAAGCGGTCTTTATCAAGTTCAATATAGCCGCCAAGAATTTCTGATTTTACTTTTGCATCCTGTAAATTGAAGCTGAACGGTAATCCATATTCTTCAACAATCTTAGTTGTTTTCATCGCTTCAAGGTTTACTTCCGCATCAACAAAAACCTTGTCTATCCCTTCAAGTAAGGTGAAGTTTACCTTTTCAATTACTGCGTTATCAAAATTTAAACTCAGAATCATTCTAACAGGACTTTCATCAATTAACTCGAAGGTAGTTTTATTCCCTGTTAATGTTGAATGAGGCTGATTCAACTGGAATTTTTCTACTGTCGGTTTTGCAAATTCCAGTTTGTTTTTGTTGTCAAGCAATTCCCTGCCGGATTTCTTATCAATTACGCTTGATACGGAAAGTCGATTTGCATCTAATGTGATTTTGTAAAACTGATTCTCAATCGAGTTATCATTCTTCTTCAAATCGTTTGCAAGTTCAGTCGATTTGGTTTTTGCTCTCATCAGATATTTTTTGTAACCGTAGGAAGGAACATCCCTTGCAATAAAATATTGCTTATGATTTTTCCTGAAGCTTGGCACCTGCTTATTTGTAACTGCATCAAAGATATCATACTCGGGTGATGAATCGAACGGGTAACGAACTTCTATTAAATCATCTCTCGTCCAGGAAAGAGTATTGAAAACATATATGCCCTCAGATTCAAAACTTTCCTCGGGTTTTGTTAGTCTGTACATCGCCTTTAATAAAACAGCCTCAGTTCCTAACCGTGCATTTTCAACATAGCTTTGCCTGTAATCCATCGTCAGCTTATTATCTTCGGGTGAACCGTAACCGAGTTCAAGCCCGCTTCCATGGCCGCTGAACTGCACTAAACTTTTATAAGCTTCGCCAATTTCAAAATTCATAGGTGCTTTTGTACTATCAAGAATACAGCTTAGTGTAGAAAGTTTTTCCGCAGAAAGCAGTTGATGCTGACTCCACCTTTCGCTTTTATTCCTTTCAAATTCTCCCTGGTACATAATATCCCAGTTTGAGGTAAAATCGCCTTTTAAAACAGGAAGTTCATTATAAGCTTTTGAGTTTAATAAAGCGTTTGTAAATGTGTTTACATCACTGCTAATGAATTTCGGATACTCGAATAGTTCATTCCATTTGGTTGCAAGGAAGTACTGATCACTTGCAATTGCACTGTTATCACTAAAAGATGAATTGATTAAAATGATATCGGGTTTATATTCCTTAGCTTCTATTTTCTTTATTCGTTCCCAAAGTCTTTGTTCAACAGTAAGCAGGTTATTGGATTCAAGTCCGTACGATCTTCCTTCGTTATAAGCTTCATTAATGTAAGTTACAACCTGGCTTCCGTCTGCTCCTTCCCATTTAAATATCTTGGGCAAAGTCTGCTGCAGCTTATAACTGCTGTAAAATTCATTAATACCTTCGGCAAGGAATTTCACGCCGGCTTTTGAAAGAACCTGAGGCAAAAACCATGTTTGTCCCGGCACATCATTATAAACCGCACCAGTAAATGATATTCCATATTTTTCTCTGTAATTCTTTGCAATATCAAGCGAGTTAAGCATTTCTTCTTCCGAAATCCAGCCGGTAAAAGGATTTGTGTAGATTGGAGATAAAGCAATCCTACCTTCTTTAATAAGATTAATAAGCTCTAAAAATTTTTCTTTTGTTCTAAGTTTTTCATAAGCAGCAAGCTGCCAGGTAGTTTCAATTGTCCAGTGAAAATCCGGATGCTCTTTACACATCTTCAACACATCATCGAGAGTATTGCAATGAAGTTCTTCACACACAGGTTGAGGATGAGTATAACCAACATCTGTATGGTTGAGAAGCATTAAGTGAATGCTGTATTTTTTCTGTTGCTCTAATTGAATTTCTTTTTGAATAACGTCATTATTCACAATAAGTTCGGTGTTAGCTAAAGAACTCTCTGTAATTTCGGGAATATAGAATGAATGACGGGTTAGTCCGAATAGAAGAGTGTCAATCCTGAACTGGTAATCTTTTTTATTATTTCTGATTATGAAGACGGCAGAAACCGGTTCAACCGATTTTGAATTAATTGTAACATCAATTCTTTGTTTCAGTTTATTATCCATCTTCTTATAAAAAAATGTTGAAGCTGCATTGTAATCGGTTTTGTTCTTTTCGGATTTGATGAGATACTTAACATCCTTCACCGGTGAACCATTCTTTTCAAGCAGGCGCGCAAAAAATCCCCATTCCCATTTTATAACTCCGAAGTAAGCAATGCCATTATTCTTATGCGTATTGAAAACTTTTACTATTAAATGATTATTCCCTTTCTTAAGCCTGATTCTTATTGTATCCTGGTTAACTAATGCATTACGAAGGTTATCATTAGAAAATACTTTTTCCCTGTTCAGAAAGACTTTTACCTGTGAATTACTTCCTAGTGTTAAGAGCACTTCCTTTTCAGTTTCACTAACAATTGTTGTAAACGCGTAGCCTGCTCTTGTAAACCAGATTTTAATAGGAACCTTAGTATTAACATCCCATTGAATTGTTTTGTTAAAATTAATAAAGCCCTGCCCGTTGATTGACTCCGCAAACCATTGTAGTTTCTCTTTATCCGGCTGATTTGAAACAACATAACTTCCTTCAACAGGAGAGATTTCCGGTTCACCAATTGCAGTAGTATCTTTTGAATCACCGAATCCAACAAGCGGAAACTCAAAAGGACCTGTAACTAACCAGGCTGGAATAAAACCTTGTACGTTTGGATTCATTGTTATTTCATTATTTTTATCCTGAGCAAAGCCAACAAAGCTCTGAATCACAACAAGAAAAAATAATATACTTAATTGCTTTTTTATCACGTCTCACTCACCTTACTTAATTAAAATCATTTTTTTAGTCTGTTTAAATTTCCCTGCTTCCATCTTATAGAAATAAATTCCTGAGGACAGATTAGCGTCGGAAAAATCAATTTCATGATTACCCGGTTTGAAATTCTTGTTAATAATTTCGGTAATCATTTCGCCCAATGCATTATAAAGTTTTATAGATACATTTGATTCTTCCGGAATACTAAATGATATTTTTGTAGAAGGATTAAAAGGATTCGGGTAATTCTGGTTAAGGCAGTAATTACCCGGAACTGTTTCTTTTTCTTCGATTACATTTGTAGTGGTATCGTTTGTTGTTAAATATATGAATCTTGGTCTGTATATATCAGCATTTACAAAATGATCAGTAAAACTATAAGAGTTTACATTATAACTGATGAGAAGCTTATTAGTATCAGACAGGTTCGGATGCGCTTTGGCATTGTAAACAAAAATATCAGGGTCAAGCAACACTTCAGGACAATTGTAAATAATTTGTGTAACACCAAAAGGACCAAGTGCACTTTCACCTTCCTGCAATGCTACACTGTTTCCTGTCTGGAAAACAAGAAGATACTTCCCGTTATTTAATGGTGTAACGCTAAACTCCTGCGAGATACCTTTAGTTAAAGAAGCACAATCTTTAATTTCACTTCCCCAGCTTATACCGTTCCAGAACTGCCACTTTCCAAAGTCTTCAATATTTTCCGGAAGAACCCGCGCAGCAACAAGTTGTTTATCAGAAGAACCGCTCTTCGGACCATACACATAAATAAATCCATCAGCGCCGGGATTGCCGGAAACATTTGTCATTGGCATTACTGCCTGCCCGATAACAATATCCCAGTTTGCCGTGGTATCCTTATAGAATAAAGGAGTATCAAATTGCTTAACATTCTTTATAAATTCTTCTTCATCCATATTGAATTTTAATAAAGTCACACCATTCACCTCGAAGCCAAGTCCACCGGAAGTGCTGTTCAGTCTAAGTCCGAATACATAAACAGAATCATCTAATGCAATTCCATCCATCAGCCAATACCAGTCACCCGGGTTTGCATTTGGTGTTTCAGGAACAAAAACCGAAGCCGGAGTATTGTTCGCGTTTTTCCTCCAGAAAAATTCAATTGAATCCGGTTTGTTGCTTTGCAGTAATGCTAAAGTGTTATTAACCATTTTTGTATTAAGCCTTTTACCGGTGCTATCAACATCACCTATGAAAGTATCGCTAAAGACAATTAACTGTTTGCCGGCGGGATTATCCGAAGGAGCATCATATTCATTTAAAGGAATTGAATAAATTCCATCTGAGCCGGTCCAACCATGATTTGTATCTAACAGGTTTGTCCACTCATCTGCTTTTGAAGTTTCATAAGGTGACTTGCATAGATTTGAATCAGGTACACCAATAGGATGCGGATAAGAAAGCGGTACCCATGAACTATTTCCTGAATTTATCATGCCCGAAGTTGCCTTCGTTGTCAGATAACCAAGATTAAAACATCCCTGCGTTTGACCAACTTTCAATTTAAGCTGTACCTGGAATGAAGTTACATTGTTATAAGTATAACCTTTATCGGAAATCAGTACTATCCATTTCATATCAGGGCCATACTGATTAACAGGATAATAAAGATCAACCGAATCTTTCCATTCCGGTGAAACAAACAAATCACCTATTCCAATTGGGGATAAATAGTTTGCCGAAACGAATTCCCAGTCAGAAGGAACAAGTATGCCTAATATTCCTTTATGTGCATTCGGTTCAGGAACCAAGTTATCGGTTATAACTAAACTGACGTCTATAATTTCTCCGGGTTGTGCCGAAGAAGGCTGCTGAACAGATTCGAACAGACAGCCGCTAAAAAATGGTAACATAAATAATACTAATGAAAAAAAAATATATTTTGTTTTATTCATAATCATTTAACTATAAACCTATCATTACTGAAAACCTGTGAATATCATTGAATACTTTTTCCGAAAGTACAAAAGCATAATCCAATCTTGTAGAAACGCCCCCGAATAAAGGCGGAGTTAATCCAACTCCCATACTCCACTTACCCTCATCAACATTAATTCTGTGTCCGCCTCTTAAAGAAATATAATTCAGAATTTGCAGTTCTAAACCAAGATTAACTTTTTCATTGTTGTCTGTGGGATGAACCAGTTCAGCAGCAGCAGTTAAAACCAAATCATCATTAAATTTTATTTTATCCGAAGCGCTTATTCTGAATAAAAGTGGAGTCCTGTAATCCTGATTCAGCAAACGCATATCCGGTCCAAAGTGCTGAAGAGAAAAACCAAGCGTTAAATCCCTGAACCCGGTTGAATAGATAGCACCAACATCAAATAAAACATTACCGATATTGTAGTCATCAAGTTTCTCGTAAACATATTTTACCTGTAACCCGATTGATAACCTGTCGGTAAATCTTCTTGCGGCAGCAAGACCAAAAACGTAATCACCTGCGCTTACCATTCTGCCGGTTCCATCAGGCATTAATGCAGTCGTTTCTTCGAACTCCTTTATTTGTAATGATGCAGCACTAACTGCAAACACAAATGATGCATATGGAAAAGCAAATACTGCCGAACTGTGCTTACTGTTTGCAAGCCAGCTATTGTATGAAAAAGCCAACTGGTATTTTTCAACATATGCAATTCCTGATGCATTCCAGAAAACCGAGTTAGCATCATTAACAATACTTGTTACTGCTTCTCCCATTGCAGTTTCCTTTGCACCAACACCAATCTTTAAAAATTGTAAACCGGCAGTGCCCGATTTAGAAAAATCAAATCCGTAATCAAGTTGTGCAAGATTTTCCTTAAGTGGAATAAGCATGAGCACTACAGCAAAAATTATTTTTAATCTTTTCATCTGAAAACCTTCTACTTGATTATTATAAGTGTGCCTTGCGCATTGCCAACGGAAGACTCGACAGTATAAAAATAAATTCCGGGTGCTGTTCTTTGTCTTGCATCAGTTAATTGATCCCAGACTTCTTCACCTGAATTTTCATTGTTGTGTTCAAGTTTACGAACCAACTCACCGCTTGTTGTGTAAATTCTTATTGTACAAACTGCGGGCAGGTTGGAGAAAATAATATAATTTTCAGTTCCCGAAGTCGGAAAGCCTGATACTTCTTTGAAGGGATTAGGAAATACTTTTACATTAAGAGCATTATCAGTAGCACTTCTTGTAGCTGTAATTGCCGTTTCATTCCTGTTTGTAATCCAGCTTTCATGACCGGCGCTATCAAGTGATGTAACTCCGTAAAAATATCCTGCGCCAAGACTTATTGTCTGATCTTCATAAACCCATTTGTTATTTTCCGAATCATAATATCTTGTCCTGTCGGTATTCTTTTTGGGATCAATTTTCCGGATCATAGTAAAAGGACCAATAAAGGAGCGGTCACTTCTGTAAATTCTGTATTCTTTAAAATTAGATTTACCTGAAACCGGATTTACCCAGTTATCTTCAACCGGGGCCCAGGCAAGCGCTATAGTCTTGTTTGATGGTAAGGCATAAATTTCAATTTCGGGTGACGGTGGAGGCACGTAAGATACTTTATAATTATTCTTATAAAGATTTATAGCCCTGTCCATTGTATTTTTAAGTGAATCTAATCCCTTAGGCAATAATGCCTGCGAGTTTGTACCAAGCAGAGCTTTGTCTAACGGTATTCCATTTACTGCTTCGGCAGTTACTATTTTTATTGATGAACCGGCAGGAATATTATATGGCCCTGCACTCATCAGCATAAAAGGAGTTAAATGATCACCCGAATTTGCCTGAAGAGATTTATTTGTTCCGTTTAATATCTCATACAAACTTTGTTTTGATGAACTTTGAATGGTAAAATATTTTTCGTTATTAAGAAGCTGCGCCCAAAGAATGCTTGCCGGCTGAGGACGGTTATCCGAAGCAGCATCGGTATAAAGTAATGAGAATCCCGCATAACCGGTTGTTCGCAATTCACCTGCAGTTGCGTAATAATTTCCAACATCTGTAGGAAGACTGAAGTTCGGAGTATCGTCCCATGAATAAATCATATTTCTTGTTGAATCATAAGCTACCAAATCGTCTGTCCTGTTAAAATCATCTCCCCAACCGTTATGAACTACAAAATCCTGGTAGCTTGGTCTTATAAGATTTGCAAAACCGATATAGACATCATTAACTGCAGTTGAGTTTTGATTTGTTATTGTATATTCACACAAAATAAAGTTGTTCAGCAAAGGGAAACTCCATTGCCTGCTTACTCTTTGCACAGAAATGTTTTCCGTAGTTTTCCATTTTGCAATTATAGTCTGTTCTGCTTCCTGCGGATTATAATTTGATGATTCAAGAAAATTGTCTGTCTTTGTAATTGTTTCAAACGTCCCGGCATCAACATAACTAAAGGGACCATTTTCTGTAAAGAACAATGTTCCGTCAGATTTTTTCCCGCCAATCCACATTCCCATTCCAACCGTATAAGATCTTTGATCATCCTTATTCATTTTGTTTGGTCCGCCCGGCCAATCCATACTTGGATAATATTCGAACCTGTTCGTGGGACTCGGAGCACCAATAGTACCATTATCTTTCATAGTTTCCCACAGGTTTCCTCTATCGTGAATTTTAAAATCAGCATTCCTTGATTGTGCAGATGCAGATGAAAAAAACATGAGGCTGATTATAAAAAATTTCATTTTACTCATTTTAAATTCCATATCCATTTTTAGAAGGAGTATTTAACGCCAAAGTAAAAGCGCCGTTTATCATAATAGTTCTGCCAGCTTATATCATAACCGGCAGCATCCACTGTTGATACTTTCCCGGTTTCAACATAATCTTTGGTAGCATTCGCATCGAATATAACATCACCATAGGAACGAAGATTTTTAGTATTGAACAGATTAGTAACTTGCAGGTAAACAGTAAGTTCATGTGAGTCAAACAAATGAATCAGCTTATCAACTTTAAGATCGACGTTGTGGCTTGCCGGATAGCGATAATTATCATAGGTATCCGGAGCATCTGTTGTAAGCAGATAGGTAAAAGTCTGCCCGCTTACAAATCTGTAAAGTATACTAAGACTTGTACCATTCAAAAGTGTATTGAGTATTGAACTTTCCTGGGATTCAGGGTAGCTCAAAAATATATTTGCACGAAGGATATGCGGACGACTGAAACTTCTTTCCGTAGGAATTCTCTTATTTACTTCGGTATCCCATTGATAAGTAGGATTTCCGTTTGCATCGTAAATTATAACTTTAGGACTGGCTCGTCCGGATGTAGATCTTGAAAAGCTGTAATTTACATCCATGTTAATGTACCTGTTAAAAAGTGTTCTGAGTGAAACTTCAAAACCTCTTGAGTCACCATAGTCACCAGAAAAGAAAGCAGCATAAGATTGATTGGCATTTATTTGTTTAGTGAAAGGATCATAACCTCTTATCAACCTGTCAAACAAACCAACGCGTTCATCAGTCTGATCAAAAACGTCTTTATAAAATGCTGTTATATCTAATACAATAACATCACCAAAGTTATGTTTTATTCCTGCTTCGAACATTATTGTCTTTTGCGGTTTAAGGGGTTCATTAGTAACCGCAACAACTCTTTCAGGATCACCATCTGTTGATGCAATATGATTCGGCGCTCTGCCTTGCTGTGCGGCAAGGATACTTTCCGCTACAATTTTTTCTACAAGATTTACAGGTCTGAAATATAAGAACTCAAACATCTGGTCAAGTGGCGGCATCTGGTAATAATGTCCATAATTAAAATGAAGCAGCGAGTTTTCAGTTATCGGGAATGAAACACCAAATCTCGGACTTAACATTGCATAGGATTTTGCAGCCACTCTCTTTTTCGCAAGTACATTTTCAAATGAATATTTAACGTGACCAAGTGAATCAACCTGGTCAAGATCCGGATCTTTTGCAACATCATATAAGGGGTCAACAGCAAGATTATACAAATTGGATTTGTCGAACCACATCCTGTTCGGATCAAAATAATCGAAGCGTAATCCTATATTCAGAATCATGCTTTCAAATTCCATTTTATTCTGAGCATACAAAGCGAATTGCAACGGATGATAAGTTTCGTTTAAACCCCTATTAATCCAGTCTGTTTCATTATCGGTAAATGAAGGAATTCTCCAGCTCTCTTTTTCACTGTAAGTGTTATACCTTAATTCAAATCCAGTTTTTAAAAGATTATTGGTATTCCACTGCCAGTTTAAATTTCCAACTAATGAAATATCACCGGAGACAACATTATTTTTAATTATCGGTGAGAACTGATCGAATGGTTCATCCTCATAACCATCATATCTCATAAAACCAAAAGTGGTTGGATTAAGACTTTTTCCTAACCGAGTATAGTCACTTGGCCCCTCTTTATATTCAATATTGTAAGTGCTAAGCCGTAATTCATAAAACAAATCATTATTAATTATCTGCGTAAATAATCCTGCAAGGTTCCAGCTATAGGTATCAAGCAAAGAACCCCAGCCCCTGTAATATTTTGCCTGGTTTGTAAAGTCT
>QZKB01000134.1 GCA_003599415.1 Ignavibacteriales bacterium
GAATATGCCCGACAAATAATCTTTTTGCATAAAGGGCAGATTGTAGAAAGAAAAAAAATACTGCGTAGTTTAATTGATATATATTACACAAGAAACGATTCCGATTTTACTAGAGGAACTTTCCGCGCTCGAGGTGATGTGGTTGAAGTTATCCCCGCATATCAATATGAGGAAGCCGTTCGTATTGAGTTTTGGGGCGATGAGATTGAAAGACTTTCAATAATTGATTCGATCACCGGAGATGTTATAAAAGAGGTTGATTCTATTCCTATATATCCGGCAAAGTATTTTGTTACAACTAAAGAACAGGTTAACAAAGCAATAATTTCAATTGAAGAAGAGCTGAGAGAACAATTAAAGTATTTCTGGAGCCAAGAAAAATATGTTGAGGCTCAAAGATTAGAACAGCGAACAAAGTTCGATATAGAAATGATGAGAGAAATTGGATATTGTTCAGGAGTAGAAAATTATTCAAGACATATGGATGGAAGACCTCCCGGCTCAAGACCGTTTTGTTTGTTCGATTATTTTCCAAAAGATTATTTATTAATTATTGACGAAAGCCATGTTACAATTCCGCAAATTCGGGGAATGTATAATGGTGACCGTTCAAGAAAAGAGGTTCTTGTTGAACATGGATTTCGATTACCGAGCGCTCTTGATAACCGTCCTTTAAAGTTTGAGGAGTATGAAGGACTTACAAATAAAATTATATATGTAAGTGCCACCCCGGCTAATTATGAATTCGAGAAATCGAACGGTTCTTTTGTTGAGCAGGTAATTAGACCAACAGGATTGCTTGATCCCGAGATAGAAATAAGACCTATCAAAGGACAGATTGATGATTTAATAGGTGAAATTAGAAATCGTGTTGTTTTAAAAGAGAGAGTCCTTGTTACAACTTTAACTAAAAAAATGGCAGAAGATTTAACAGATTATCTCGATAAGCTGAAAATCAAAGTTCGATACATTCATAGTGAGGTTGACGCTCTCGAAAGGGTTGAAATTATTCGTGATTTGAGAATTGGTGGTTTTGATGTATTGGTAGGTGTAAATCTTTTAAGAGAGGGTTTGGATTTACCCGAGGTTTCACTTGTGGCAATAATTGATGCAGATAAGGAGGGATTTCTACGAAGCGAGAGATCATTAATGCAAACAGCTGGACGAACTGCGCGAAATTCAAATGGAAAGGTAATTATGTATGCGGATAAAATTACTGAATCCATGAGAAAAACTATTGAAGAAACAATCCGCCGACGAAAGCTTCAAATGGAGTATAATAAGGAACATGGAATTACTCCAAAAACAATTTTTAAAAGTGTTGAGGAGATTCTTAATTCAACATCTATTGCAGATGTAAGAAAGAAAGATAACGAGAAGGAAGAAGCCGCGTTTATGAGGGTTGCTGAGCCGGTAATTAAATATATGAGCCAGGACCAACGAAAAGAATTATTAGATCAGATGACTGAAGAAATGCTTAATGCAGCTAAAGATTTAGAATTTGAGAGGGCGGCACAATTAAGAGACGAAATAGAAAAAATGAAAAAATTAATCAAGTAAATTATATGGTAAGACAACGATGTTGATTTCGCCTCACTCAATAAAAGCAATAAAAAAACATTAATCGGTAATTTTTTGTAATGCTTGCTCAAGATCCGCAATAATATCAGTCACATCTTCAATACCTACAGAAAGCCGAACCAGTCCATCAGTTATTCCCGCTTCTTCTCTTGCTTCCTTTCCCATAGTTAAATGAGTCATACTTGCCGGATGTTGAATTAAGGTTTCAACTCCTCCGAGAGAAACGGCGAGTTGACAAAACTTTACCGAGTTCATTAATATTTCACCAGCCTTGTAGCCCCCATTGAGTTCAAAGGAAATCATCCCGCCAAATGCTTTGTGTTGTTTTAATCCAAGTTCATATTGAGGATGACTCTTTAGTCCGGGATAACGTACCCACTTAACTTTAGGGTGTTTCTCTAATAATTCCGCAACCGGTAATGAATTCTCTGTGTGCTTTTTCATTCGCAACGATAAAGTTTTTAACCCTCTGTGTACTAGAAAGGAATTAAAGGGATCTATAACTCCGCCCAATTGATTCAAAACTTTTCTCATTTTTAAATACATCTCTTGATCACGAACCACCACTACTCCACCAACAACATCTGCGTGACCATTTAAAAATTTGGTCATGCTATGTAAGATTACATCAACTCCAAATTTAAATGGTTGTTGGAGCGCAGGGCTCATAAATGTATTATCGATTACAACCAATGCGTTTTTATCGTGGGCAAATTTTACTGCGGTTTCTATATCCGTTATTGACAAAGTTGGATTACCGGGAGTTTCAAGATATAGAACCGTTGTGTTTGGCTTAAATGCCGATTCAATTTCATTAAAATTTTCTGAATTAACGAAAGTTGATTCAACCCCAAATTTTGACAATACCGTTTCAACGAGTGTACGGGTAGGACCGTAAACAGAACGGGAACACACAATATGATCTCCCGATTTTAATAGGGTTGTTAATACAGTGTTTACAGCGGCCATTCCGCTAGCGCATCCCAATCCTTTGAATCCCCCCTCAAGTTGAGCAACAGCATTTTCCATAGCTTCAATTGTTGGGTTTTTCATTCTTGTATAAATGTATCCGTCAACCTCTCCCTTAAATAATGCGGCGCCGTGTGCGGAATCTTTAAATCGAAATGTAGATGTTTGATATATTGGAGGAACTACCGGTCCAAATTCATAATCACCTATACCACCATGAACACATATAGAATCAAACTTTAAATTATTGTTGTGCGCCATTATTTACCTCAAAGTAATCATTTTGGATATTCAATTTTTTATTATTCACCATCTTCTTCTTCTGGAATTACCCGCGCGATATCTGCAATAGCATCGTCATCATTTAATCTAATTAACCGAACTCCTTGTGTATTTCTTCCCATTACTCTAATTTCTTTTAGATTTTGCCGGATGACCATTCCGCCGGTGGTTATGATAACAAGCTCATCGGTGTCATTAACCTCTTTCATTGCCATTAATAAGCCATTCTTCTCCGAAGTTTTTACTGTAATAACTCCTTTACCGCCTCTTTTTGTCAATCTATAATCTTCTATCTCGGAACGTTTTCCAAAACCTTTTTCTGTAACAACAAGAAGTGAAGTTGCATTACGAACAACAATTGCCCCTATAACTTCATCATTTTTTCCCAAGTTAATACCTCGAACTCCCGTTGCGGTTCTTCCCATATCTCTAACGTCTTTTTCCTTAAATCGTATAGCCATACCATGCTTGGTGCCGATAATTATATCATTATTGCCTTCACTTAGTTTTGCTTCAATTAAAGAATCCCCCGCAGCAAGATTAATTGCGTTAATTCCACCGCGACGAATATTTGAATAAGCAGAGAGTACTGTTTTTTTAATAGTACCATTTTTAGTAAACATTACTACAAACTTATCATCAGTAAATTCTTTAACCGTAACAAAGGCAGAGATTTTTTCCTCTTTCTCTTTTTCAATTAAATTAAGAATAGATCTACCTTTAGCGGCACGCCCTCCTTCGGGTATTTCGTGCACCTTAAGCCAATAGCACTTTCCTTTATCTGTAAAGAACATAATATAATGGTGCGTTGAGGCAACAAACATATGTTCAATAAAATCCTCTTCTTTTGTTCCGGCGCCGGTAACACCTTTTCCGCCTCGGGCTTGTCTTCTGTATCCGCTTACTGGAAATCTTTTTATAAACCCTTGATGTGAAATAGTTACAACTACATCTTCTTCGGCAATAATATCTTCTAAAGCAAACTCTTTAAAATCGTAGATAATCTCTGTTCTTCTTTCATCGCCATACTTTTCCTTAAGCGCAAGCAATTCGTCTTTAATGATTTGCTTTCTCAATTTTTCGCTCGCAAGTATTGCTTTTAACTTTTGAATAAACTTTATAACCTCTTTGTATTCATCTTCTATTTTCTTTCTTTCAAGACCTGTTAATCGTTGCAATCTCATATCAAGAATTGCTTTGGCTTGAATTTCAGAAAGTTTGAATTTACGCATCAAGTTATTTTTTGCGGTTTCAACATCGCGCGATTTCTTAATTGTATCAATTACTTCGTCTATATTATCTAGCGCAATAATGAACCCTTCCAATATATGCGCACGTCTTTCGGCGGCATCTAAATCAAACTGAGTTCTTCTAATCAACACTTCCATTCTATGATCAAGAAAATGATCCATCATTTCGCGGAGAGTTAATACTTTTGGAGCTCCATTAACAAGCGCGAGCATAATAACGCCAAAAGTTACCTGCATCTGTGTGTGTTTAAATAATTGATTTAATGTAACTGCAGGTTGACCATCTCTTTTCATTTCAATAACAACGCGCATTCCGTCTCGATCACTTTCGTCTCGAATATTTGATATACCTTCAATTTTTTGATCGCGAACAAGCTCGGCAATTTTTTCAATTAATGAAGCTTTATTAACTTGAAAAGGTAGTTCGGTAATAACAATATTTTCTCTATCGTTTTTAAGTGTTTCGATATTTGCTTTTGCTCTAATAACAACACGGCCTCGACCTGTAAGCAATGCTTCACGAACACCTTCGTATCCATAAATAATTCCGCCAGTTGGAAAATCGGGGGCTTTTACAATTTTAATTAGCTCTTCGGGTTTAAGTTTCGGATCATCAATTATAGTTACCAATCCGTCTATAACTTCACTAAGGTTATGGGGGGGAATATTAGTTGCCATCCCAACTGCTATACCGCTCGCTCCATTAACCAATAAATTTGGTAAATAAGAGGGCATGACAGTAGGTTCTTGAAGCGTGTCATCAAAATTAGAAGAAAAATCAACTGTATTTTTATCAAGGTCTCGAAGCATCTCATCAGCAATTCTTGATAATCTAGCTTCAGTATATCGCATAGCCGCTGGGGAATCTCCATCAACCGAGCCAAAGTTTCCCTGCCCATCAACTAATGTGTATCGTAACGACCATTCCTGTGCCATACGAACCATTGTATCATAAACTGAGCTATCACCATGTGGGTGATATTTACCAAGCACTTCGCCCACAATACGAGCTGATTTTTTATAGGGTTTATTAAATGGAACACCAAGCTCATGCATTCCAAACAATACTCTTCGGTGAACTGGTTTTAGTCCATCCCTTACATCTGGTAAAGCTCTTGCAACAATAACGCTCATGGCGTAATCGATGTAGGATGATTTCATTTCTTCTTCAAGTGATACGGGTACAACTTTTTCAAAAATTGTTGTCATGTTATTCTTATGCTTCTTGGTTTATTTTTTTATCATTATTTATTTGTAAACTTTTTGATTTCCACACTAAGGGTTACTATAAAATTATCGTAGCCAAACCCAAATAAAAAACAATTGTGCAAATATCTGTCAGCGCCAAAGTAATTGGTCCGGCTGCGATTTTGGGATCCAATTTTGTTTTGTGAAGAACTGCCGGAATTGTTAACCCCCAAAATGCGGCTACAATCATCACAAGCAAAATACTTAATCCTACTGCTATGGCGGTAAGAAGACTTCCCTTCCAAACCACAATAACAATGCTTACAATTACTCCACAACTTATTCCCAACAAAAAAGAGGTTTTCGATTCTTTTATTAAATTTTTAGTGTACCATTTTAACGTTGGTTTTGCAGTATGCAAAGCTTGTGCGGCAAGGGTCATTGATTGAATACTGATACTCTCTCCCAACCCTAAAATCAATGTTAAAAAGAAAGCTATTATTATGCTTTCCGAAAGAGTTGCCTCAAAAAAACCAGTTAAAATTGCACAGATTGTTCCGCTAGTTACAGTAGCTAACAGCCAGGGTACCCTTATTTTCCAAGCTTTAATAGGAGAGGCGTTTTTAATTTCGCTAATGTTAAAACCAATAGTTTCAAACACATCGTTATATTGTGAACGATCCTCAATGTCTGGGTCTAAACTTAACAACTCTTCCGTAAACAAATTTACATCAACAACCCCAACCACTTTTCTATTTTCGTCAACAACAGGAAAAGCTAAAAATTTATACGTAACAAAAAACTCGCATGCGTCATAAACAGTAGAGGTGTGGGGTAGCGCCGCAACCCGTGAAACCATAATCTCTTCTATTTTCTGCTCTGGCCTTCCAATTAGAAGTCTTCTTGTGGGAAGAACCCCCACGAGTACGTCGTTATCATCAACCACATAAAAGTAAACGATTCTTTCACCAGCGCCTTCGTTTCTTATTTTTTTTAGAGCCTCATCAACAGTAATGCTTTTATTTAAAGCAGTAAAATCTTTTCTTGCATATTCCAGTACAGATTTTTTATATGTTGATTTATCGTTCATAAATAAAAAATTATATATCTAGATTAGCATATTTAGCATGTTTTTCAATAAAGGCACGGCGCGGTTCAACTGCATCGCCCATTAGAGTCTCAAATATTTTATCGGCTGCAGCCGCACTTTCTAAATTAACCTGTAATACAGTACGGGTTTCCGGATTCATGGTTGTTGACCATAATTGTTCCGGGTTCATTTCACCCAATCCTTTATAGCGGGATATTACAATTTTTCTTGTTGTTGTTGTTGTTTCTTCAACCTCTTCTATTTCCTCTACTTCAACTTCTTCTTCTTTGGTTTTTACATCCCCCTTCATTCGTTTTAATATTTTATCTCTTTCATCATCATCAAATGCGTAATGTTCTTCTTTTCCTTTTTTAATCTTATAGAGAGGTGGTTGAGCAATATAAACCCGGCCAGATGTTATTAACTCTTTCATGTGTCTATAAAAGAACGTTAAGAGAAGAGTTCTTATATGGCTTCCGTCAACGTCGGCATCTGCCATTAATATAATTTTTCCATATCGAGACTTTTCTGCATTAAAATCTTCTCCAATTCCAGCACCAACCGCAGAAATGATAGCTTGAATTTCCTGGTTTTCTAAAACCTTGTTGAGTTTTGCTTTTTCAACATTTAAGATTTTACCACGAATAGGTAAAATTGCCTGGAACCTTCTATCTCTACCCTGTTTAGCCGAGCCGCCCGCGGAGTCTCCTTCAACAATATATATTTCGCAATGCTCGGGATCGTTTATTGAGCAATCAGCAAGTTTACCAGGAAGATGCATTGAGTCTAGAGCGTTTTTTCTTCTAACAAGTTCTCTTGCTTTTCTAGCTGCTTCTCTAGCTTCGGCGGCACGCATACATTTATCAATAACCTTTTTTGCAATTGGTGCGTTCTCTTCCAAAAACTCTGATAGCTTTTCACCGACAAGCATTTCCACAGCTGATTTTACTTCACTATTGCCAAGTTTAGTTTTTGTCTGTCCTTCAAATTGCGGCTCCATCACTTTCACAGAAATTACCGCTGTTAAACCTTCTTTATAATCTTCACCTGTTAAACTGATTTTGCTGTTTTCTTTTATCAGTCCGTTTTTTGCGGCATAATTATTAAAAGTTCTAGTAATTGCTGTTCTAAAACCCACCAAGTGAGTTCCCCCTTCAATAGTATTTATATTATTTACATAAGTATGAATGTTTTCGCTATATGAATCAGAATACTCGAACGCAATTTCTACCGGTATATCATCCTTTTCCCCTTCAATATAAATTGGTTTGTGAATTGGATTTCTGCTTTCATCGAGATACTTCACAAAATCTATTAAGCCACCCTTAAATTTAAAAACCTCTTCAAGCCCATCAGCTTCATCTTTGAGAGTCATGGTTACTTCTTTATTTAGATAAGCAAGCTCACGAAGTCTTTCTGCAACGGTATCAAAATGAAATTTTGTAGTTTTAAATATTTCTCTGTCTGGTTTAAATGTAACCTTAGTTCCTGTAGTCTCACTTTTATAAGTACCAACTTGTTTAACTCCACCTTTTGGAATTCCACACCGGTATTCCTGCTGATGAATTTTACCATCTCTTTTTACCTCAACAATACACCACTCAGAAAGAGCATTTACAACCGAAACTCCCACGCCATGTAAACCGCCAGATACTTTATATGAGTTTTTGTCGAACTTACCTCCAGCATGAAGAACGGTCATTACGACTTCAAGCGCTGACTTTTTTTCTTCGGGATGAACATCAACAGGAATGCCTCGTCCCCTATCTTCAACGGTAACGCTTTGATCTTTATGAATAGTAACAATTACTCTGTCGTTATAACCCGCAAGCGCCTCATCAATTGAATTATCAACAACTTCGTTTATCAAGTGGTGGAGTCCGCGCGAACCGACATCTCCTATATACATTGCCGGTCTTTTGCGAACGGCTTCTAATCCTTTTAAAACATTAATACTACTCGCGTCATATTTTGCTTGCGAGTTCCCGTTACCATTGCCGTTTCCATTTCCTTTTGCCATAGTTTTCTGGTACCTTTTACAAAAATTTTATGTGTTTAATTATTGGTTGATTAAAGTAATTGTTTATTTTTTCCATCAGAGCATTTTTTTGAAAATTTAATTCACTTTTCCAAACCGAGTTTTCTGTTTTTAAAAAAAGAACTTTTTTTTCAACTTTCACCGCTTTTACAATCACCGTGAGTTCAGGAAATATTTTTGAAAACTCTTCAACTACTCGGTAATTATTTGCCGTCTCTCTTAGAAGCCAAAATTCGTTTTCGACGTTTATAACTTCATCAATTTTTTTAAAGCTATTACGCCACGATCGAGTTTCCATTATTTACTTCTATTACTAATGTTCCGTTATTAATATTTAAGTTTTCTATATTAGTTAAATCAGTAAGAGTAATAAATGATTGACCAATTTCGGCGATATAATTACTAATTCTATAGGCTCTTGATTTATCTAGTTCACCAAAAACATCATCCATTAAGAACATTGGCGTTTTTGCGAGTTTATCTTTTAAATAAAAAAATTGTGCAAACCTTAATGCAATTTGAAATGTTTTATGCTGACCCTGCGAACCAAACCTTCTTAACTCCAAATCATTCACTGTAAAAATATAATCGTCCCGGTGCGGACCAACCAAATTAATGCCTCTTCTATATTCATCTTGAGCCGATGCTTCTATTTTCTTTTGCAGGTTTTTACTTATCTCGCTATAGTTTTCAAACTCGATTGTATTATACTTTACTTTAGGAATCTCTTTTTTCTCAACTATGTTTGTGTAAACATCTTTAATAAAAGGATTAAATTCCTCAATAAAATCAAACCGATGTTTTATTATTTGGGAACCCGATTTTATTAATGCTTCTGTCCATACTTCAATCTGGCTAAATAGATTTCTGTCTCGAGATTCCCTTATTTGTGAAAGAAGTGCGCCGCGTTGTTTTAAAATTTTATTATACTCAATTAATAATTGTAGATATGTTTGGCTTGCTTGCGACAGAACAGAATCAACAAATCTTCTTCTTTCGGATGGAGCGCCAAGTGTTATGGCGTGGTCTGATTGTATAAGAGCGACTATTGGAAACTTTCCAATTATGTTTGCAGAGCTAAAAATTTGTTTATCATCAAGAAAATATGATTTTTTATTTTTTTGGCTGTCATAATTAAAGCGGGATATGTTTTCTGTTCGTTCAAAAAACACTCCTTGCACCTCAAAACTATATGAACCGAACGTGGGTACATCAGACTCTGAAGAGAGATTTAAATTTTTTGTAGTGCACAAGTAATAAATTGCCTCTAAAATAGATGTTTTTCCCTGTCCGTTTCCGCCTATAATAAGATTTAGCCTTTCAGAGAACTTTATTGATGTGTTTGTATGAAGTCTGAAGTTCTTTAATTCAATTTGCTTAAGAAACATTTTATGTGTTTAACCGAACCGGCATCAATAACATTATTAGTTCTTCATTCTCTTTTTCTTTAACTGGATTTATTAAAACTGCTTTTGTTGGGGAGTGTAATTTAAAAATTATTTGTTCTTCCCCTGACAAATGGCTCAACATATCATTGACGTAAGAGGAATTAAAACCTATTTCAAGTTCATCGCCAGAATATTCACATTTAACTTTTTCTTCGCCTGAAGCACCAATATCAAGGTCTTCGGCAGAAATATTTAACATATCTTTTGTAATTGAAAATTTAACCCGGCGAGTACTTGTAGTTGAAAACAACATCATACGTTTAATTGAATCATGCACATCTTTAGTATTTACTTTTAGTAAAAACTCATTTTCCATAGGAATTACGCTTGCGTAATCGGGATATTTTTGTGATATCAATCTGGTTATTAATTCTATGTCGTTTAATTTGAAAGATGCGTATGATTTTGAAAGATGAATTTTAACTTCTTTTTCATCTAATATTTTTGATAATACAGAAACAGCTCTTTCTGGAACAACATATTGCTGACTAAAACTTGTTACAATATTTTTCTTTAGCAGATTTACTAATCGATGCCCATCGGTACTCACAAATCTTAAACCATCTTTTGAAAACTCAAATAAAGTACCCATCATAGCTGGTCTCATTTCTTCTTTACTCATAGCAAATGAGCCGCGGTCGAATGCCTGTCTTAATTCAACACCATTTATAGAAAATTCATTAATCTCGCCGGATCCTTTTTCTGAATCAACCGATGCTATTTCGGGAAATTCATCAGCTGGCAAATAACTTATCATATACTTGCCGGTATCGGTTAGCAAATTAATTTTATTGTTAGGTAAAAACTTGAAATGGATAACAGTTTCTTTCAACGACTTTACTATTTCGTTTAATAGCCTTGCCGGAATTACAACCTCAACGTTCTCATCTGAAACTATGTTAAGGGAAGATTTCAGCGAGATTTCCAAATCAGTTGCATAAATAGTCAACAAACCATCTTTAACTTCGAAAAGAAAATTTTCTAAAATTGGCATAGGAGTGCGAGTTGGAACTGCCGGAATAATTTTACTTAGAAGTTTTTCTAGTTCTTTACTGTTAACCTTGAATTCCATATAATTTCTCCAAGTTGATGCAAAAAATATCAAAAATTAGGTAGATTTTCAATTTGTTTAGCCAAATAACTATTTAAAGATATTAACCTTATTAACACCCTTATTAATCTTTTTTAGATAATTATATAATTGATTAATAATAATTAGTAATGTTGATTTGTTAATAACTCGATAAATCACCGTTTATAGATTAAAAAACCAATAAAATAATAACACTAAAAAGTTAATAATATGTATAGTATCTAATGTTAATTATACAGGGCTCATAAATATAAATTACAAACATGTTGTTCACCCCTAAAACACATGTTATTAACAGCCTAATTTACAGTCATTTCTATTTTGTTTTTGAGGGTTTCTATAACTTCTCTTGCCTGCATGTCTTTTTTAATTAACTCTTCAACTGTTGTTTGTGCGTGTATTACAGTGGAATGGTCACGTCCACCAAATTGAAGGCCAATTGTTTTGAGTGAAGATTTGGTTAAAGTTTTTGCCAAATACATTGCTATTTGGCGAGCCATTACCACCTCTTTCCTTCTGTTTTTTTCTCTTAATTTATTTTCCTCAACACCAAAAAAATCACAAACAATTTTAGTTATCAACTCTACAGAAATATTTACTTGTTTATTTGTTGATATTTCCTTTACTGTTTTTTTAACAAGTTCAAAATCTATTTCTTTGGAATTTAACGAGGAGTTTGCCAGTAATTTTATCAAACAACCCTCCAACTCTCTAATATTCGAAGTTATATTTTGAGCAATATATTCAAGGGTTTCGTTAGATAAATAAATCCCGAACGTTTCACTTTTATTTTTTAAGATCGCAATTCTTGTTTCGAAATCGGGGGGTTGAATATCTGCTGATAGTCCCCAAGAAAATCGACTTATTAACCTTTCGTTTAATCCCTTCAGATCTTTAGGAGCTTTGTCGCTCGATAACACAACCTGTTTTCCAGATTGATGCAGAGTATTAAAAATCTGAAAAAATAAATCCTGTGTTTTTTCCTTACCAATTAAAAATTGTATGTCATCAATAATTAAACAATCCATTGTTTTATAGAAACTAGAGAACTCATTCACGGTATCATTTTGTATAGACTCAACAAACTCAACAGTAAAAGCGTCAGCAGATATATAAATTACCTTTTTTGATTTATCTTTTTCTAAAACTTTATTTCCAATAGCATGTATTAAATGAGTCTTACCTAATCCAACACCACCATAAATAAATAAAGGATTAAAAGATGTTTGTCCGGGGTTTTCGCCAATTGCAAAAGCGGCAGCTCTTGCGAGTTGATTCCCCTCCCCTTTTATAAAATTTTCAAAGGTATATCTTACATTTAAATAATTTTCAAAATCAGGTTGTCTGTTTTCTGTTTCAATAACTTGATTTTTTGAGGTGGTGTCAAATTTATGCGGTTCGGCGGTCTCTTCTTTCTCTTCTAATATTAAATAAATTAGTTTTCCATCAGAACCAAGTACTTGGTGGATTGTTTTATTTATAAGAGTATTGTAGTGTTCTTCTATCCACTCAATAAAAAAACTATTGGGTACATAAACCTTTAGAATTGTGTTTTCTATATCAAAGGGTTTTATAGGAAGGAACCATGTGTTATATGTTATAAAAGGAACGTTATCTTTAATTATTTTTAAACATTCTTTCCAAACATCTACCGCGCTTTTTTGAAGATGCGCCAACTCGGCTAAATTCTGCATATTATCCACATTAAAAAAACTTTTTTATCTCAAAAAATATTTTTAAAAGAGTTCTTGATTTTTTATAAACCGAAATTATAAACAAATTAATAACATTAATAAATCACCACAAACACCTACAAACAAACAACTTGGGGGACTTTTTCAATAAAAACGAACATTATGTATAGCAATAAATATAAAACAAAATGACCGATTAGTGTCGTGAAACGTTCCACAAAACAGAGTTGTTAACAAGTTATTAACAGCCTTTTTGGGTCAACTAAAAGTGCGATTAAAATAATTTCCAAATATTTCTTGTGCAAATTATTTTTAAAACAAAAGCAAAATTTTTTCTTTGATAGTAAGACTCACTCAATTAATTTTAATAAATAATAATG
>QZKB01000149.1 GCA_003599415.1 Ignavibacteriales bacterium
GGTTGAAATAACTGATTCTCCTGACGTGTTTAAAGTAAGCGGAAGGGGAGAACTTCATCTTGCAATTCTGATTGAAAACATGAGGAGAGAAAGTTATGAATTGCAGGTTAGCCGTCCGCAGGTTATACTTAAAAAGATTGACGATGTTGTTGCCGAACCGATTGAGCATGTCATTATTGATGTACCTGAAGAGTTTATCGGAGTTGTAATTGAAAAACTTGGCAAAAGAAAAGGTGAGATGAAAAATATGCTTCCTTCCGGTTCAAATACACGGCTTGAGTTTTTAATTCCAACACGCGGATTGATTGGTTACCGCTCAGAGTTTCTGACTGATACGAAAGGAACCGGGGCTATTCATTCCATTTTTCATGGATATGAACCATATAAAGGCGATATAATTCAACGGCAGCGAGGTGCAATTATTTCAAAGGAAGAAGGAGTTGCTTCTGCTTATGCAATCTGGAAAATACAGGAACGCGCAGTATTTTTTATTGAACCTAACACCAAAGTTTATGAAGGAATGGTAATCGGAGAAAATTCACGTAACATGGATATGAGAGTTAACGTCACTAAAACCAAGCAACTCACAAATATGCGCGCTTCAGGTGCAGACGAAGCAATACGTCTTGAACCGGCAAGAGTATTAACACTTGAGCAGGCTATTGAATGGATTACCGATGATGAATACGTCGAAATTACTCCAAACAATATCAGGATAAGGAAAAAATATCTGACCGAAATGGATAAAAAGAATGCGCGGCTTGCACAGAAGAAAGCAGGGGAAGATTCGGAAGAACTTTAGTCTAATTAAACTTAACTATATACTCAAATGTTAATTCAGTATAAATGAAAGGAACAAACAATGTCTAAAAATGTAATTGAAGGTTTAAAACCACAATCTCTTTGGCAAAGGTTTTACGAGCTTACACAGGTGCCTCGCCCATCTAAAAAAGAGGAAAAAGTTATTGAGTATTTAACCAATCTTGCTAAGGACCTAAAATTAAAATACAAAAAGGATAAAGTTGGTAATGTCGTTATTTCTGTTCCGGCTACAAAGGGATATGAAAATTCTCCAACTGTTGTTCTTCAGTCACACGTTGATATGGTATGCGAGAAAAACAAGGAAACCAATTTTGATTTTGATAATGATGCAATTAAGATGATCAGGGAAGGCGAATGGATTAAAGCTGACGGAACAACATTAGGAAGTGATAATGGAATTGGAGCCGCTGCTGCTCTTGCTGTATTGACGGATGCAAATATTACGCACGGACCATTGGAATGTCTTTTTACAATTGATGAGGAGACAGGTTTAACCGGAGCGAATAATCTTGAACCCGGGTTTGTTACAGGAAAAACACTGCTAAACCTTGATACTGAAGAAGACGGCGCATTCTATATTGGTTGTTCGGGTGGTATTGATACCCAGGGTGAATTTGATATAGAATTTGTAAAAGTTGATGAAAACTTATCTGCATTTAATTTAATGGTAACAGGATTAAAAGGTGGACACTCCGGAATGGATATTAATCTTGGTAAAGGAAATGCAATAAAAATATTGGGCAGAACTTTAAAGAGCCTTGAAACAATAGAATATCATTTAGCTTTTATTGAAGGCGGAAGCAAGCGTAATGCAATCCCGCGTGAAGCAGAAGCACTTATTCTTGTAAAGAATTCTGATGCAAATAATCTTGAAAAAATAGTTACAGAATTTGAAGCTTTGGTTAAAGATGAATTTAAAACAATTGAACCCCAGCTTAAATTAAAATTAAAGATGCTTGAAAATAAACCCGGACAAATGTTTACAGAAGAATTAAAATCAAGACTTGTGAATTCAATTCTCGCAATACCTCATGGTGTTATTAACATGAGTCCTGATATTCCGGGTTTAGTTGAAACATCAACCAACCTCGCTACTATTTTAAATACAAATGGAAAGATAGTTATTGGCTCCAGCCAGAGAAGTTCGGTTGAAAGTGCAAAGAAATATATTCAGCAAAGTGTAACAGCAGTTTTTAATCTTGCAAATGCAAAAGTTACCGGAGGTGACGGTTACCCGGGCTGGAAACCATCATTAAATTCCGAAGTGCTGAATATTTCAAAAGAAATTTATAAGAAATTATATAAGAATGAACCGGAGTTAAAAGCTGTTCATGCTGGTTTGGAGTGCGGTATACTTGGCGAGAAATATCCGGGTATGGATATGATTTCGTTCGGACCAACCATTGAAGGTGCACATTCTCCTGATGAAAAAGTACATATTCCTTCCGTCGAAAAGTTTTATGAACTTCTTTCGGCAATACTGCAGGAACTTGCAAAACAAAAGAATTAAATTTAATTTAAGACCGCATACAAATTAGTATGCGGTTTAATTTAATTTTTGCCAATAAACATATCACCATTATGAAAAAAGAATTAAAACTTTATTCAGTTCCGCGAATTGAATCCGTTCAGGATATGATTCTTCAAAGCACAAAAAAATACAAAGTAAAACTTGCAATTGAGGACCTGAATAAAACGCCAATTCAAAAAGTAACTTATGAAGAATTGCTTGATAATATTTTAAGATTCGGTAGTGCGTTGAAAAAAATTGGGATAAAAGAAAGAACTCATATTGCAATTATAGGAGAAAACCGCGTCCAGTGGGCAATTTCTTATTTGACTTCTATGTGTTACAACCTGGTAGTTGTACCAATAGATAGAAACTTAAAGGAAAATGAAGTCCTGAATATAATTCACGAATCAGATTCGGAAGCAATTATTTTTTCGGATAATTTTTCTCATATGCTTGCGGAAAGGAAATCATCACTTAAGAAGCTGAAATATTTTATTACGATGGACAATGGAACAATTGACGATGATTTTCTTAGTATGAAAAAAATGATTGATGAAATTCAACCGACTGAAATTGCGGATTTCCCGAAAATTAATTCGCATGAACTGGCAGAGATTATTTTTACATCTGGTTCACTAGGTAGGGCAAAAGGTGTAATGTTAAGTCAGGGTAATCTGGCAGCAAACCTTATTGATATGGTTAGTATGTTATTTATGTACCCGGAAGACAGATTTCTTTCTGTTCTTCCTACCCATCATACATATGAATGTACCTGCGGAATGTTATGCCCATTGTACTCAGGATCATCTGTTCATTATGCCCGCTCGCTAAAAACTGTTGTTGATGATCTTCAGAATGTTAAAGCCACTATGCTGCTTAGTGTTCCGTTAATGTTCGATAAAATGTTTAAAAGAATTTATAAAACAATAAAAGAGAATAAGGTCAAATCCATTATTGTTCCGCCTATGGTTAAAATCTCAAATGTTTTGGAGATGTTTGGCTGGAAGAATTCAAAGAAAAAAATATTCGCGGAATTGCATCATAAGTTTGGCGGACATATAAGATTTTTTATAGCAGGCGGTGCTGCTCCTGATCCATTGGTCGCAAAAGGTTTACGCGAATTTGGTTTTGGATTCCTGCAGGGATATGGATTGACCGAATGCTCACCGATTCTTGCATTGAACCGCAAGGATGATTTTAAAGACGATGCGGCAGGACTTCCTCTCCCTTCGGTTGAAATAAAAATAAATAAACCTGATGCGGAAGGTCATGGTGAAGTTTGGGCTAAAGGTCCAAACATTATGCTTGGCTACTATAAGAACGAACAGATTACAAATGAAGCATTTGAAGACGGCTGGTTTAAAACAGGTGATATTGGTTTTATTGATGATGATGGTTTCTTACATATAAGCGGAAGAAAGAAGAATGTTATTATTTCAAAAAGCGGTAAAAATGTTTTCCCGGAAGAGATTGAAGATATACTTAACCGAAGCCCGTTTGTACTTGAATGCATTGTATTCGGTGAGGAAGATTTAAAACAAACTGAAATAATAGCTGCGCAGATTGTTGTGGATGCCGAAGCATTCATCGAACTTTCTGAAACCAAGAAGGTCAAAATTACAACTGAGATGATAAACGAAGTAATTTCTGAAGAGGTAGATAAAGCTAACAAGCAGCTGTCTTCCTATAAACAGATTAAGAAATTTTATATTCGTGAACAGGAATTTGAGAAGACAACAACTCAAAAAATAAAACGATACCTGATTAAAAATTAAGATCATTAGGTTGCTAGAATTCTTTTTTTCAGTTTAAGGGACTTGTAAATTATTATTGCAGGTTGAACACTTCAATGAATTCGTTTAAACGATACTATGGTGCTTCATTTATTTATTGGGTCATCCTGCTTCTGCTTAACTTTCCATTAAGAATTCATTCAGAAATTCATCCTTCTTCAAATGAGGACAGTAAAAACCTTTCAACCTCTCTTGTAGAATTAATAGCTCCGAGGGATGGGGAAATAATACAATCTAATTCATTAATCAAAATTCAGTGGAAGACCAATAATTTAGATGGTAAGATGTCAATTTATTATTCGGAAAATGATGGATCAAATTGGATAAATATCGCCCGGGAAATAAATGCCTCTTCAAATTTTTATGAATGGTCTGTCCCTGAAATTTCTTCTAATAAATGCCTAATAAGAATTACGACCGTTGATCAAAATCCTAATACTTCTTCAACAAGTGGCTTGTTTTCTATTAAAAATTATAATACAATCTCAAACCGGATCTGGGACGGAAGCATCCCGTTTCTTCAACCGTTTAATACTACAGATTATTACGGCAGCGGAGATGTAGATTTAAATGGCTTAGTTGATGATGAAGATATAAATCAAATCAATTTGATAATAGCCGGTCAATCCCAGCAAGTAATAAGAGCCGACATTAATGGAGATGGGTTAATTAATTCTGATGATGTTACACTGTTGAATACAAAATTATCAAGCGGAATACTTCCAGGCTGGTGGAATAAATTATCTACTAAAGAAGAAAGAATAAGCTGGCTCAAAAAGATGCTGGCAATAGATAAAGTGGATGAACATCCTTACATTGCCGGAAGCTATGAATGTTATAATTTTGCTACACAACTGTATCACAATTTTACCGGCTATAATGAATTTTCAAGCAGGTATTTTAGCTCGCAGACAAAATTTAACATTCCGGTTTATTACATATTTATAAATCCTCCGTCAGGTGAATCTCATTATGTTAATGCAGTTCTTGTTGGAGATAATCCGTTGGTTTTTACGGATTGGGCATTTATTGAACCGCAGACAGATGAAATCATCTATCCTGGGTTGGGTTATACTTCTGTGAATACAACTTTATATATAACTTCTCTCCCCAGTACTTATCAGGTAATTTTCAGGTTGAATCAGAATGACAACTGGGAATTGCAAAAGAAGGATGAGAATTTTATTTACAGACGACCTGATTTGTTGCCTTCCGCAATTAACAATAAACCTTTTCTCTGGCATCCAAAAGCTGTTTCAGATGATCTTATTATCTGCGAAAGAAACAGAGACGACATAGACAGGAAATATGATATTTGTTTTATTAAATCCGAAAACGAGAATTCTAATTTATTTAGTAAAACTTACTATCCCGATTTAAATACTGTAAATAACACAATTGTTGCTGTACAGGATGGTGGTGTTAATAGAATATTTCTAATTTGGGAAGGTGAGGTTAATGATGAAAGAAAAACATTTTTTGGTTGTATAGATAAGAACGACTTTAAACTTAAAAGTTATCAGTACCCGGATTTTTTACAAAATATTTTTTCAGTGAAATCATTACTTATGCCGGAAAATAAAGTAGCTTTTTATTGGACAATAGGAAGTACTTTAGGAGAATTAAATGGTATTAATTGGTCGGAGATTGACGAAGATGGTAAATTGGAAAATCCAACTTTTATTAAACTTAGTAATGGATCCAGTGCAAAATTTTCAAAATTTGAAATTGTATATAATGTGACAGGTGATAAATTTATCTATTATTCGTTGGGAACACAATATCATTCTACATTATACAGGATGAAAATCGATGGGACTAATAATGTACCGGAAATTTTGGAACCAAGTGGTTATTTACCCTGGTTTATTAGGTATGATGCAAGTAATAATGGAAATTTATTTTTAGTCTCTGAATGGAATAGTCTTTGGAATCGTCTAGTTTGTACTAAGTTGTATGATAATACTCTTAATAAGAAGGTTTTATATAGGATGATAAAGAGAAATACACTTCAATATATTGAAATAATCAACGATGCAATTTACTTTATAGGAAATGAGACTGTAAATAATCAAATAGTTCCGGTATGGTTTACATATAAGAACGACATAGTAAATGATTACCATTATTTGGCTGTTGGTGAAGGTTGTGATGCATTAAATATTTCCTACATATTCAAAAATGGTAAAGTGTTTTTAGTATGGCAGGAAATATCTGACAAATTAGTAACCTTTAATTTTAATATATTGGATTCAGAGTTGACTAATGTTTCGACTAATTCTGAAACGATAACTGATTTTAACTTACTTCAGAACTATCCGAATCCTTTTAACTCTTCAACTGTAATAAATTATTCAGTGCCGTTTCAGTCGAAGGTAACAATAAAAATTTATGATATACTTGGCCGTGAAGTAAAAACATTACTCAATGAAGAAAAACCGAAAGGGGAATATACCGCAAGGTTTGAAAATTCAGATGTGGAAGGTGAATTATCCAGCGGAATATATTTATGCCGACTCACGATAAACTCACTGGAAGACGGAAAAGCATTCGATAAAAGTATTAAGTTGGTTTTAATTAAATAAGTACAAACACATTTTACTAAAATTGATTTTTAATAACTGCAGAAATATGATTTTACAAAAAGGTATTCAGGATTATTTTCTAAACATTCAGCAACATCGAATATATTTTAATTGCAGATATTTACCTGAGTCGAAAGAAGTGATTCTGTTTATTCATGGTTTGGGATGCTCATCGGATTCTTTCAGAAACTTATTTGATAATGATTATTTCCCTGATAAATCTCTTCTTGTAATTGATCTTCCCGGATTCGGAAAATCAAGTAAACCAGAAAATTTTTCTTATTCAATGGAAGATCAGGCAGTTATAATTGAGCAACTTTTTATGTTGCTTCCCGAATGGGATATTCACATTGTTGCTCATAGTATGGGTGGGGCAATAGCATTGTTGTTTAGTGATAATTTCTTTTCAAGGATTAAATCTTTTGCTAATGTGGAAGGAAACCTTGTAAGTGAAGATTGCGGAATGTTAAGTCGTGGAATTGCTAACATTACTTATGAAGAATATAAAACCAATTTATACCTGAAGCATCTTTCAGAATGTCAAAATCATCAGCAACTACGTTTTGAAGAATCAACTCCACTTGCAATACATAAAAGTGCGGTTTCGCTTGTCCAATTGTCTGATGGAGGCGAACTCCTTAATAAATTCAAAAATCTTAAATGTAAAAAAAGTTATTTCTATGGTGATCAAAACAAAGAGATGCCTGTAATAAACAGATTGGACTTTGTAAGTAAATTTATGATATCAGGAAGTGGTCATGGAATGATTACTGAAAACCCAAAAGAGTTTTATTCAGTACTTTCTGAATTTATCTATTCATAGTTAAACTAAAATTCACCCTCCTTTTTTATATCCAAATGATGCCGCATAATTTCTATCAATTTCAAAACTTATTGAATTGAACATAGAAGTACCGAAAATTCCGATACCTCCGGAAATATTCGTATAGGTGGTTTCATCTAATCTGATAGAGTAGAAATCCATATAACCATTAGTGCTGGAATAAAAGTTAGAAAGATGTTTATCATATTCAACTACATAAATAGAAAACCCATCGATCGTATAATCAGACTTAACTGAATCCCCAAGAGAGATATTTTTAACAACTGAATCTATTGAGGCATAGCTGTACTCTATAAATCCGTCTCTTGTATAAGTTGGGAAAAGAGGAATATTATTGTTTCCAGATTTTACATAACGCATTGGTATTTCAACACTATAATCATAATCTCTTCCTTCTTTTGATTTGTGATAAAAAAGAATAAACCTGGGGAAGTATAAATTTCCATCATTAGCTCCCCACATTATTTTCCATGTTTTGCCCCACCGCCATTGATCAATTAAGGTTGTAATTCCATGAACAAAGTAGTAAGAAAAATCAAATGCAAGTATTTCTAATATTCGTGTTTTGCCAGCAATCATGTTACTATCAGGTAATACGGCAGTCAATTCAAGTTCCATTTTCTGTGTGATATCAAGCCCCGGACTTTTCCTACATTTGTAATAAACATTGGGAAAAAACTGATTATTAGAATCGGGAGCAAGATCAATAAACTGTTTAAATGTATCTATCTTATTTCCATATTTTAACGAGACTATTGCATTAATTATTCCCGGTGTGTAATGATTTTCTGTCGGAGGCTGAGTGCCTTCATAATTATAGTTCTTTGAAAGTATTACTATTGGGGCTAAAGGTAAAAGTCTTTGGTCAACATTTATTATACAGTAAATTATATTTTTATTTTCAAATTCACTTTTGGGACTAAAATTATCTTCACATCCAAAATAACCAAGTAATATAACGACAAATAAACTCCATATATGAGTTCTTAATTTCATCTTACTTATGTTTTTGATTACAAATAATTTTTTTCAATAGAATAAAAATTATAATTCCTATAGTAAAATCAGCTAAAAAAAATTCATTCGTACTTTCTATATCCAAATGATTCGGCATATTCTTTATTTACCTCTCGACCACAACCATACTCAATCTTGAATCCAAATAAACCCATTCCACCCGATACATTTGTGTAAACTGTTTCATCCAACCTAATAGAATACGGATCAAGGTAACCGTTTGTGCTGGAATAGAAATTTGCAAGATGCTTATCATAAACAGTTAATTGAAATGCAAAGTCAGATATTATATAACTCGATTTATTTGTATCACCAAGAGAAATATTTTTCATTACTGAATCTACTGCATTAAAACTATACTCGATTGAATTGTCTCTTGTATATGTCGGAAAAATTGGAACTGACTTATTACCTGATTTTTGATATGACATTGGGATTTCGATTTCTAACTGATTTTTAGGTGAATTTGCTTTATAGTAACGAAGCAAAAATTTAGGGAAGAATAAAGCTTCATCAAATTCATTCCAGGTAATTTTCCATGTATAACCCCATCTCCATTGGTTAAATTTTGTAGTAAAACCATGCAAAAAGGGGTAAGAAGTTTCAAATGCAGGCATTTCAGGAACAACGGCGTTTGTTGTTAGCACAGTGCTGTCCGGAAGTATTGCGGTAATCGTAACTTTAGAATTCACTCCGATCCTATTATTGATTCCACCGTAATATTTGATTCCACCGAAATATTTACCCTGTGTTAATAACTCTTTTAAAGTATCTACCTTATTATCAACTCTTAAAATTACTTTTGCTCCTGATACAAAAGGAGGCATTTGGTTTTTACCTGCAGGAAAATTGGAATCATATTCATATGTCTTGGTTAAGTAAACTGATGGGATGAATGAATGAAAATATATATCTACAGACTCTACACAGTATAAAATGTACGTCTTTTTATATTCGGTCTTAGGACTAAAATTTTCTTCGCAGCTTAATCCACTAAGTAACAATAGACCAGTGAGAATCCAAAAATAAATCTTTGTTCTCATCCTGCTTTTTTCCTAAATGTTAGTTCTTTTTGTTATACCCGAATTTTACTACATACCCTTTGGCTACCTGGAAAACCGTCCTGTGTTTTATATACGTTGCAAACAAGCCAATACCGCCGCTTACGTTTGTATAAACAGATTCATCTAACCTGATTGATAGGTTATCCATATAACCATTAATACTTGTGTAATAATTTGAAATAGCTGCATCATACTCCATATTATCAAGTACAATGTTTGTAATATAATAGGATGATTTGCTTGTATCACCTGCAGAAATATTTGCCATAGCAGAATCTATTGCCGCATAATCATAAGATATTTCTCCGGTACGAAGGAACCCTGGAAAATTTGCAACATATTTATTTCCGCTTTTAAGATATTTATTTGGAATGACAAACGATTTATATGTTTCAACAGAATCTTTGATGATACTGTAATTAAGTGTTAATCGTGGCAGATAAAGATTTCCTTCAATAACATCCCAGTATAAAGTCCAGGCATTGCCCCATTGCCATCTGTCCATCATTGTGTGAATCCCTGCATTGAATTCATATGAGTATGAGTAATCTAATAATTTTGGAATTTTCGTCTTTGCTGTAAGCACGGTATTATCCGGCAGTTTTGCGGTTATTGCAAGCTCGTTTAAAGGCTTGGCTGGTATGCCGCTTTTGGATATTAACGAATAATAAATCTGCGGAGCATTCGGATCATCAGAGTTTTGCTTTACTGTATCCTGCTCGAATTTAAATACATCATTGTTAAGCTTTATTGAAACTTCTGCACCTGTTACGGAAGGGGGAAGTCCATGATCTGACGGAGGATAAAATCCATCTGTATCATATGTCTTTGTAATAAAAACCTGCGGATAAAAATTTATTAGTCGCTGATCAATTTCTATTATGCAGTAAAGAATATTTCTTTCTTTAAATGTTTCTTTGGGACTGAAATTCTCATCACAGGAAATAAAAAAGAAAGAGCTGATGAACATAAAAAGAATAAAAACTATTGCTCTTTTCATAAATCAACCTTTAAAGTAAGAGAAGGGAAGAACGTTAGCATATACACTTTTTCACCGGTATCCCTGTTAAAATAAAATATGTTTTTCTGGTTATAGACATTTATAATATTCGCACCAAGACTTACATCCGCATTAAAGAGTTTAAACTTGTTGGTAACGCCAAAATCCAAACGATGATAAACAGGCAGACGTTTAGAGTTTCGTTCTCCCCAGTATGTAACCGACTTATAATTACCAAAAATTGAATAGAAATCCCAGGGATCAGATATATCGAGACGGTCATAAAATCCTGCAATTGGAGTAAAAGGCATACCTGTTGAAAACGTCCAGGACGAATTTACTTTCCAACCATAGCCTATGTTATAAGCGGCAATAATATTTAACGAATGTCGTGAATCATATCTCGGAAACAATTCTTTTTCGTTGATTATTTTAAATGCCCAGCCAAGAGAGTAACTCAGCTTAGTATAAAAATCATCACTTTGAAATTCTGCAAGGTATTCCACTCCATAAGATTTGCCGTTAACATTTCTAAAATCACTTTGCGCTGCACTATACTTAGCTGTATTTATATCAATAAGATTGGTGATGTATTTATAATATCCTTCCATTTCCATTGTAAAAGTTTCACTTAAGTAGATTTTAATTCCACCCTGCAGATGAGTAGCTTCGGAAGCGCTTATATTATCCGGTATAATTACCCATGGTTCAAATATGGAAATAAGTTCGTTCTCATCGGAAAGAGTAACAATTTCCTGGGAGTATCTTCCAATTGCTGCCTTAAATGCTATTGTGGGATTCGGTTTATAAGTGAAATTAATCCTTGGCTCAAAAAGAAATGGTCTAAGTTTGCTTAAAGCAAAAAGTTTTGAACGAATACCTATATCCAGACCAATATTTTCATACCTGTAAAATTTATAAGTGAAGTAGAAACTAAGATCAAATCTATCTGCATTATAACCGGATTTTTGTCCGTATAAATTAATTACTTCAAGCTTAGTATTTAAATATTTGTTCTGAACCCCGAAAGCAATTTCGTCTCCACCGGGGTACATATAAGTGAAATCCCAGTCGTTTGAAATATCAATTACCTTGTTATATCTCGGTTTCGACTGGCTGTAGTTCGGAAATAATTCAGCTTCAAATCCGCTGTAAGATAAATTTACAACAGAGAATAAAGGGCTGCTCCAGACCTTGTGCCAGTTTAATCCGCCTACAATATTTTTAATTGAATAGTCTTCTTTAAGCGGATTTTCATTTTCAAGAGCGTCCTCACTCATAAAACCATGAATAACAAACTTGCTGTTCTTATCAATTGAGGGATTTGTGTAATTTGCTTTGAAGGAAAAATCATAGAAACTAACAGGAGCCTCCTTACTGTTAAGATATTTTTTCAACATCTTACTGTACCAGCTTTTTCTGCCGGTAACAATAAAGGAACCATTCGGTATCGGGCCTTCAACGGCAAGCTTGCCGCTAAGAAAACTTGCATTTGCAGAACCGTGATACTCGTTTTTATTTCCGTCTTTTGTAATAATGTTAAGTACGGAAGATAATCTGCCGCCAAAGATTGGTGCAAAGCCGCCTTTGTTAAATTCCATTATTGAAATCATCTCCGGATCAACAACGCTAAAAATTCCCAATGCATGAAACGGGCTATAAACTGTTGCACCATTAAGCAATACTAAATTCTGATCGCCACCGCCGCCGCGTACATAATATTTTGAAGTTACATCTCCGGTAGATCTTACTCCTGTTGTTGTCTGAAGATATTTGAAAATGTCATTCTCAATTCCGACCGGCATCATATCCATCTCCCGCGGAGTTATTTTTTCCAATCCAAGATCCGCAGCATTTTCCCTGTCATATCTTTCACCGACAATTGATAATTCCTGCAAACGTATACTTGCAGGTACAAGTAATATTTCCAGCTGAGTAATCTCATTTTCTTTTATGAATACATTCAGGTTTCTTGTATTGTAACCAACACAGGAAACTATGACTTCGCGATTACCAACAGGTATTCCGGCAACAAGGAAATAACCTCTGCCGTCTGTGGTTGAACCTTTGTTTGTACCTTTGACAACTACAGTGGCATAACTGATAGGTTCACCGCTTAAAGAATCAATTACAAAGCCTCTTAAGTATCCTCTGCCAGCTTCATAAGAAAAGATTGTCTGACTTAAACCTATTGTAAGTAGAAAGAGAAAAAATGATTTTTTAGACAAGATAAAATCCAATAATTCAATTAAATAAAAATCTTATTAAAAATATAAATGTGAATGGAGTTAACCAAATAATAAATTCATAAAACCATGGTTAAATTTGGAAAAAGTATCAGGG
>QZKB01000040.1 GCA_003599415.1 Ignavibacteriales bacterium
AAATTTTTAAAAATTAGATTTTGGAGGAATTTTAGTGCCCACAATAAATCAGTTAGTTAGAAAAGGGCGTGTACAGATTATTTCGAAGAACAAAGCACCTGCTTTGGATGCCTGTCCGCAAAAAAGAGGTGTTTGTACAAGAGTTTATACTACAACTCCCAAAAAACCAAACTCTGCTTTAAGAAAAGTAGCAAGAGTTAGGTTGTCCCACGGAATTGAGGTTACAGCTTATATTCCGGGAGAAGGCCATAATTTGCAGGAACACTCTATCGTTCTAATTCGTGGTGGTAGAGTTAAGGATTTACCTGGAGTTAGATATCACATTATTCGTGGTACTCTTGATACAAGCGGTGTTGAAGATAGGAAAAAGGGACGTTCAAAATACGGAGCTAAAAAACCAAAAGCTAAATAATTATGAGAAAAAGAAGAGCAGAAAAAAAGTACATTAAGCCAGATAGCAAGTTTAACGATTTAAACGTTGCGAAATTTATAAATTTTATAATGTATCAGGGTAAAAAGAACGCTGCGCGGGATATTCTTTATGGCAGTTTTGAGATAATTGAAGAAAGAACAAAAAAACCTGCGATTGAAGTTTTTAATAAAGCCTTGAATAACGTTCAGCCTTATGTTGAAGTTAGAAGCCGCAGAGTTGGCGGTGCAACATATCAGGTGCCAATGGAAGTTAGACCTGAAAGAAGAATCGCACTTGCTTTTAGATGGATTAAAAACTACTCAAGAGCCAGGAATGAAAAATCTATGGCCGCTAAATTAGCCGCCGAATTAATTGCTGCTTCAAACGGTGAAGGCTCTTCTGTTAAGAAAAAAGATGATACACACAAAATGGCTGAAGCAAATAAAGCTTTTGCACATTTCAAATGGTAATGGAAGGATTTGATTTTTAGAAAATGGCTAAACGAGTAAGCATAGATAAAGTTAGAAATATTGGAATTATGGCGCACATAGACGCCGGTAAGACCACTACTACTGAGAGAATTTTATTCTACACGGGTAAAACTCATCGTATTGGTGAAGTACATGACGGCGCTGCTACAATGGATTGGATGGAGCAGGAAAAGGAAAGGGGTATAACGATTACAAGTGCAGCTACCACTTGTTTTTGGAATGACCATCAGATCAATATTATTGATACACCCGGACACGTTGATTTTACAGTTGAAGTTGAACGTTCACTTAGAGTCCTTGATGGTGCCATAGCACTCTTCTGTGCAGTTGGTGGAGTTGAACCTCAGTCAGAAACTGTTTGGCGCCAGGCTGATAAGTACGGTGTACCAAGAATTGCGTTTGTTAATAAGATGGATAGAATTGGTGCTGATTTTTATCATGCCCTTGATATGATGAAGGAAAGATTAGGTGCTAACGCTATTCCCGTTACTTTGCCTATTGGTGAAGGTGATTTGTTTGCAGGTGAAATTGATCTTATTTCATTCAAAGCAAGAATGTACCATGAGGATACTCTCGGTACTACCTTTGATGAAATTGCTATTCCAGCAAGCCTGAAAGAAATTGCTAATAAATATCGTACACTGATGCTTGAAGCAGTATCTGATGTTGATGATACTTTACTGGAAAAATATCTTGATGGTAAAGAAATTACGGAAAAAGAGATTATAAGTGTTTTAAGAACAGCTACAGTAAACTCCAAGATTATTCCAGTTCTTTGTGGTTCTTCATTTAAGAATAAAGGTGTTCAGAGATTATTGGATGCAGTGATTGATTTTCTGCCATCCCCTGTTGATGTTGAAGAATTAACCGCACATCATCCTGATACAAGTGACGTAGTAGTCAGAAAGATTGATGCGAACGAAGAGTTCACTGGACTTGCATTTAAAATTATGACTGATCCTTATGTTGGTAAATTAACTTACGTTAGAGTTTATAGTGGTACGATGAAATCTGGTTCGTATATCTACAACTCCGTTTCTGATAAAAAGGAAAGAGTTGGAAGATTACTTCAGATGCATGCAAACCACAGAGTAGATATAGATGAAATTCAGGCTGGTGATATTGCTGCAATTGTTGGGTTGAAATATACAAGGACAGGCGATACACTGTGCAGTGAAGATGATCCTATAATTTTAGAAAAGATGAGTTTCCCGGAACCGGTTATCCAGATTGCAATTGAACCTAAAACAAAAGCCGACCAGGATAAACTTTCTGAAGCTCTTACAAAATTAGCTGATGAAGATCCTACATTCAAAATTAAAGTTGATGATGAAACCGGACAGACTTTAATTAATGGTATGGGTGAACTTCACCTTGAGATTCTTGTTGACAGAATGAAAAGAGAATTTAAAGTTGAAGCGAATGTCGGTAAACCTCAGGTTGCTTACAGAGAATCAATTACTTCTACTGTTCAGGCTGAAGGTAAATTTATTAAACAGTCTGGTGGACGCGGTAAATACGGACACGTCTGGGTTGAATTAGGTCCTAACGAGCCTGGTAAAGGTTATGAGTTTATAAATGCAATTGTTGGTGGAACTGTTCCTAAAGAATATATTCCTGCAGTATCTGTTGGTATTCAGGAAGCTATGAGAAATGGTGTTGTTGCTGGTTTCCCTGTTGTTGATATTAAGGCCAAGTTATATGATGGTTCTTTTCATGATGTAGATTCTGATGAAATTTCATTCAAGGTTGCTGGTTCTATTGCATTTAAAGAAGGTGCTAGAAAAGCTAAACCAGTATTGCTTGAACCAATAATGGCTGTAGAAGTTATTACACCCGAAGATTATTTGGGTGACGTTCTTGGTGATTTGAATTCAAGAAGAGGAAAGATTGAAGGATTTGCTGCTCGTAAAGATGCTCAGGTAATTAAAGCTACTGTTCCTCTTGCAGAAATGTTTGGATATGCAACAATATTAAGATCTATGACTCAGGGTAGAGCAATTTATTCTATGCAATTCTCACATTATTTTGAAGTTCCAAGAAGCATTGCAGATGAAATAGCAGAAAAGACACAAGTAAAAAGATCAGTTTCAACCAATTAACATAAAAGAATTTTAACAAGTAAATAAAATTAAAAGGAGAACTCGATGGCCAAAGAAAAATTTGATAGGAGTAAGCCTCACGTTAACGTAGGTACAATTGGTCACGTTGATCATGGTAAAACTACATTAACGGCTGCCATTACAATGGCACTTAGCAGAAAAGGCTTATCTGCAGTAAGAACATTTGATAGTATTGATAATGCACCTGAAGAAAGAGAAAGAGGTATTACAATCGCTACCGCTCACGTTGAATATTCAACAGCAAGCAGACATTACGCTCACGTAGACTGCCCTGGTCACGCAGATTATGTTAAGAACATGATCACCGGTGCTGCCCAGATGGATGGTGCTATATTAGTTGTTGCTGCAACTGACGGTCCTATGCCTCAGACAAGAGAACACATTCTTTTAGCTCGTCAGGTAGGTGTACCAAGAATAGTTGTGTTCATGAATAAAGTTGATATGGTTGATGATGCTGAATTGATTGAATTGGTTGAAGTAGAATTAAGAGACTTATTAAATAAATATGAATTCCCGGGCGACGAAATTCCAATTATTAAAGGCTCAGCTCTTCAGGCTTTGGAAGCTGGTGCTAATATGGAAACAAAGATGGATGATCCGCGCTTTAACTGTATTTGGGAACTTATGGATGCAGTTGACAACTACATTCCTGTTCCACCAAGAAGCAGCGACAAGCCATTCTTGATGCCGGTTGAGGACGTTTTCTCAATTACAGGTCGTGGTACTGTTGCAACAGGTAGAGTTGAAAGAGGACAGGTTAAGATTCAGGAAGAAGTTGAATTGATTGGCCTTGGCGTGCATAAGAAAACCGTTGTTACCGGTATTGAAATGTTCAGAAAAGAATTAGACTCAGCTATGGCTGGTGATAATGCCGGTATTTTATTACGCGGTGTTGATAAAAAAGAAATTGAAAGAGGAATGGTTCTTGCAAAAACTGGAAGTATAACTCCTCATAAAATTTTCGAAGGAACTGTTTACGTATTGTCAAAAGAAGAAGGTGGACGTCATACTCCATTCTTTAATGGATACAGACCTCAGTTCTATTTCAGAACAACTGACGTAACAGGTGTTGCTACATTACCTGAAGGAACAGAAATGGTTATGCCTGGTGATAGCGTTACATTAAAAGTAGAATTGATTTCCGAAATTGCTATGGAAGAAGGTCTTAAGTTCGCTATCCGCGAAGGCGGAAGAACCGTAGGATCTGGTGTAGTAACTAAAATTTATCAATAAGTGATTTGTAATCCCGGAGAGACTAAAACTTTCTTCGGGATTTTATTTAATAGGAGTTGTAAAAGTGCCTGGACAGAAGATAAGAATAAAATTAAAATCGTATGATCATATTCTTATAGATAAATCAACTGAAAAGATCATAAAGACTGTAAAAAGTACTGGTGCGGTTGTTTCGGGTCCCATCCCGCTTCCAACCAAAAAAACAGTTTTTACTGTCCTGCGTTCTCCGCATGTTGATAAAAAATCGAGAGAACAATTTGAAATAAGAGCACACAAAAGAATTATCGACATTCATAACTCAAACAACAAAACCGTGGATGCTTTAAGTAAATTGGAAATTCCAGCGGGCGTTGATATTGAGATAAAGTTATAAGGGTTGTGTAAATATGCCTGGATTGATTGGAAAAAAATTGGGAATGAGTAGCGTCTATTCGACAGACGGAAACATCATTCCGGTTACTATAATAGAAGCTGGTCCTTGCCCTGTTGTTGCTATAAGAACCGTTGAGAAGAATGGTTATAAAGCATTGCAACTTGGATTCGGAACCAGAAAAGAAAAAAATTATTCTAAACCTGTTCTCGGTCAGTACAAGAAAGTTAATCTTACACCGTCTGCTATGGTTAAAGAATTCAGAAATTATGAAACAGATAGTTATAAAATTGGTGATAGCGTTAGTGTAGAAATTTTTAAGGAAGGTGAAAAGGTTAAGGTTACTGCTAAGACTAAAGGTAAAGGATTTCAGGGTGTTATGAGAAGACACAACTTTGGTGGTGTCGGTGGTACAACTCACGGCCAAAGTGATAGATTGCGTGCACCGGGTTCTATTGGAGCAAGTTCTTACCCGTCAAGAGTTTTCCGTGGTCAAAGAATGGCCGGCAGAATGGGATTTGAACAGGTTACAATCAGAAATCTGAAGGTTGTTAAAGTAGTTCCGGAAAAGAATATCATTATGATTAAAGGTGCAATTCCTGGAGCAATTAATTCAATAGTTGAAATAAATAAGTAAGCTTGGTTTAAAAATGACAGTAGACGTATATAAAATAGATGGCACTAAAAGCGGCGAAACTATAGAGCTTAATGATGAAATCTTTATGGTTGAACCAAATGATCATGTCATTTATTTGGATGTAAAAGCATTTTTAGCAAATAAACGTCAGGGCACACATAAAGCTAAAGAAAGAAGTGAAGTAAGCGGTGGTGGCAAAAAACCCTGGCGTCAAAAAGGAAGAGGCGGCGCAAGAGCCGGTACGACAAGATCACCTCTTTGGGTTGGTGGCGGTACAATATTTGGCCCTAAACCAAGAGATTATCATCAGGATGTAAATAAAAAAGTTAAAAGGCTTGCAAGAAAATCAGCTCTCTCTTACAAAGTTAAAGATGAGCAGTTAATGGTGATTGAAGATTTTAATTTTGATGCACCAAAAACAAAAGAGTTCTCCAAAATTATGAGCGCATTAAAATTAGAAGAAAAGAAAATTCTTTTACTTACTAATGGTAAACTTGAAAATGTCGTTAAATCAGGAAGAAATATTCCGAAGGTAAAGATTCTTGAAGCGAATAATGCTGCCACATACGATATACTTAATAACCAGATGCTTGTAATTCTAAAAAGTGCTGTTCCTGCTTTAGAGAACACATTTAAAAGTAATTTAGTAAAGGAGGTTGAATAATGCGACAGGTATTACTAAGACCTCTCATCACAGAAAAGATGAATGCATTAAGCGAAACCAGTGGTAAATATGGTTTCATTGTAGATTACAACTCAAATAAAATTCAGATTGCTAAAGCGGTTGAAGAAAAATTTAGCGTGAAGGTTATTGATGTAAATACAATTAAGTACGATGGTAAAACTAAAACTCAGTTCAGAAAGAGCGGACGCTTTACCGGTAAGACAGCAAGATTTAAGAAAGCAATTGTAACTTTGGAAAAAGGTCAGAAGATTGACCTCTTTGAACAAGTTCAGTAATCCTTCAGGAATTGGAGTAGATTTTAATGGCAATAAGAAAATTAAAACCGAATACACCAGGAACAAGATTTATGTCTTATCCTTCATTTGAAGGAATTACTAAGAAGGACCCGGAAAAATCTCTTACGGTTGCCTTAAGAAAATCTGGTGGCAGAAATAGTCAGGGAAGAGTAACTTCAAGACACAGAGGCGGTGGACATAAACGCAGAATCAGAATAATTGATTTTAAACGTGATAAACATGGAATTCCGGCTAAAGTATTTTCAATTGAGTATGATCCTAACAGAACATCAAGAATAGCTTTGCTGCATTATGCTGACGGAGAGAAGAGATATATTATTGCTCCCGATGGTTTGAAAGTTGGCGAAACAGTTATGTCTGGCAGCGGAGTAGAAATTAAAGTTGGTAACGCACTTAAGCTTAAAGAAATGCCTCTTGGTAGTTTTGTTCACAATGTTGAATTGAAACCCGGCAAAGGTGGACAGTTAGGTAGAAGCGCAGGTTCATCACTTCAATTGATGGCGAGAGAAGGAAAATATGCTCAGCTTAAAATGCCTAGCGGCGAAGTAAGAATGATTAGTGTTGAATGTCTTGCTACTTATGGTCAGGTTGGAAATTCCGAACATGAAAATATTAATTATGGAAAAGCCGGTAGAAGCAGATGGAGAGGTATTCGTCCTCATGTTAGAGGTGTAGCAATGAACCCAGTTGATCATCCAATGGGTGGTGGCGAAGGTAAAACATCTGGTGGCGGTCATCCGGTATCTCCTTGGGGTACACCTGCTAAAGGGTACAAAACAAGGAAGAAAAAGAATCCATCGAATAAATACATTATTAAACGTAGAAAGTAGTATAAGAGAGTAATCGATGCCAAGATCTGTAAAAAAAGGTCCTTTTATAAGTACTAAATTGTTAGCAAAAATTCGTCAGATGAATCAGACGAGTCAAAAGAAAATTGTGAAAACATGGTCAAGATCCAGTACAATCTTTCCTGAATTTGTCGGACATACCATTGCTGTTCACAATGGTAATAAAATGATTCCTGTTTATATCTCGGAAAACATGGTTGGACACAAACTTGGTGAATTCGCTCCAACAAGAATTTTCCGCGGTCACCCGGGAACTAAAGCAGAAAAAGCATCTAAAGTTAAATAAAGTTAAATCCGAGGTTACGTTACAATGGAAGCAAAAGCAACTCATAGATATATTGGTTCGTCTCCTAGAAAGATGCGATTGGTTATTGATCTTATCAGAGGAAAATCTGCGGATCAGGCAATGGAAATTTTACACTTCCAGCCAAAGCATGCTTCTAAAGATGCTATGAAAGTTTTAAGGTCGGCAATTGCAAATATGCTTAACAATGAAGAAGCAAGCAGGATTGAAGCTTCACATCTTTTTGTTAAAGAAGCATTTGTTAACCAGGGACCAACAATGAAAAGAATTTTACCTGCTCCTATGGGCAGAGCTTACAGAGTTAAAAAAAGATCTAATCACTTAACAATTATTGTTGCAACAAAAGAGTAAATATTAGGAGGCTTTTTGGGACAGAAAACTAATCCTGTTGGATTTAGATTAGGAATAATAAGAGGATGGGATTCTAACTGGTATGAAAGTAAAAGTTATTCCAGTAAACTAGTTGAAGATAAAAAACTAAGACAGTACGTTAGACAAAGATTGAAAAAAGCTGGTATCTCCAAAATTGCAATTGACCGTACTTCTAAAAATGTAATTTTAACAATTCATACTTCACGGCCAGGTGTTGTTATTGGTAAAAGCGGAAAAGAAATTGCACAGTTAGAACAAGAGCTCAAAAAGATAAGTGATAAAGAAGTAAAAATTCAAATAACAGAAATTAAAAGACCAGAACTTGATGCTTATTTAGTTGCAGAAAATATTGCTTCACAAATTGAAGGCAGAATATCTTTCAGAAGAGCAATGAAAAGTGCAATCACATCAGCAATGAGGATGGGCGCTGAAGGTATAAGAGTAATGTGCGCCGGACGTTTGGGTGGAGCCGAAATGGCAAGAACCGAACAATATAAAGACGGAAGAATTCCTCTTCATACAATTAGAGCAGATATAGATTATTCAACAGCTACCGGGCAAACTATTTATGGTGCTATCGGTATTAAAGTGTGGATTTGTCGTGGTGAAATACTCGGCAAAAGATCATCAGAGTAACTGACAGGAGTATTTTCTTATGTTAATGCCAAAAAGAGTAAAATATAGAAAAGCGCATCGTGGAAGAAGAGCTGGCAAAGCATACCGCGGCAGTACTATTTCGTTTGGAGATTTTGGACTGAAAGCAACTGAACCGGCCTGGATTACATCAAGACAGATTGAAGCATGCAGAGTTGCCATTTCACGTAAAATGAAAAGAGACGGCAGGGTTTGGATCCGTATCTTTCCTGATAAACCGGTTACTAAAAAACCTCTTGAAACAAGAATGGGTAAAGGTAAAGGCGCACCTGAATTTTGGGTGGCCGTTGTTAAACCGGGAAGAATAATGTTTGAAGTTGGCGGTGTAACTAAAGATTTGGCTCACGAAGCTTTAACAGTTGCATCTCATAAACTTCCGATAAAAACAAAAATTGTAGTTAGACCAGATTTTGAACAATAGGCAAGGCGTGCTAAATGAAAATTTACGAAATCAGACAAATGAAAAATGAGGAGATCATTCAACGTATTAAGGATGAAGAAAAAAATCTTCTCGACCTAAGATTTTCTCATGCTTTGAAGCAGTTGACTAACACTGCAAAGTTAAAACTGATCCGCAGAGATATCTCTAAGATGAGAACAATTCTTAATGAACGCGAATCAGCAGAAAACAAAGTAAAGAAAGATTAATAGGAGTTATTGCATTAAATGGAAAAACGCGGTTTAAGAAAAACAAGAATCGGTAATGTCGTAAGCAATAAGATGGATAAAAGCATTGTAGTTGCTATTGAACGTAAAGTTGCTCATCCGTTGTATAAAAAATATTTTAAGAAAACTACTAAACTTATGGCTCACGACGAAAAGAATGATTGCAATGTAGGTGACAGAGTTAAGATTATGGAAACCAGACCGCTTAGTAAACTTAAAAAATGGCGCTTAGTTGAAATCATTGAAAAAGCTAAGTAATTGAAGCACTGAAGGAGATACCTACATGATACAAGAAGAAACCAGTTTAATAGTGGCAGATAATTCAGGAGCCAAGAAAGTTAAATGCATTAGAGTTCTAGGCGGAAGCAGCAGGCGTTATGCAAGCGTTGGTGATACTATTGTTGTTAGCGTCAAAACTGCTATACCCGGCGGTACAGTAAAAAAAGGTGAAGTATCCAGGGCTGTTATTGTCAGAACTAAAAAAGAAGTAAGAAGAAAAGATGGTTCTTACATAAGATTTGATGAAAACGCTGCTGTACTTATTAATGCTCAGAATGAACCGCGCGGTACACGTATATTTGGACCGGTTGCCCGCGAACTAAGAGATAAAAAATTCATGAAAATAATTTCGTTAGCACCAGAAGTTTTATAAGAGCAGGAATAAAATGAAGATTCATAAAAATGATATGGTAATGGTTGTAGCCGGTAACTCTAATGGTAAAACCGGTAAAGTTCTTAAAGTTTTCCCAAAAGAAAACAGAATTATTATTGAAGGCGTTAACTTAAGAAAAAGACACACTAAACCAAGTCAGAAAAATCCACAGGGTGGAATTGTTGAGAAAGAAGCTCCTATTCACGTTTCTAACGTGATGATTATAGATCCTAAAACAAGTAAACCGACACGTATTGGCAAACAACTGATTATCGATGAGAAAACAGGTAAAAAGAAAAGAGTAAGAGTTTATAAATCTAGTGGCGAAATGTTACCAGAATAATTTTACGAGGATAAAGTTTTAACATGGCTGAAAAGAAACAAAAGAAAGAAGAAGTAAAACCAAAAGAGCAGACCGGCAAAAAAGCTCCTAAAGCAGAAAAACCTGCCGAGAAAAAAGCTGCTGTTGTTGAAGAAAAAGTAACTCCAAGATTATATGAAAAATATAAGAAGGAAATTGTTGCAGATTTGAAAAACAGGTTTTCATATAAAAGCATTATGCAGGTTCCTAAGCTGGAAAAGATTGTTGTTAATATGGGAATTGGTTCTGCGGTTGCAGATGCAAAAAATCTTGAGGAAGCTGTAAGAGACCTTGAAACTATTACTGGTCAGAAATCCAGTGTACGCACTGCAAGAAAATCAATCTCCAATTTCAAACTGAGAGAAGGGATGAAGATTGGTGCTATGGTTACTCTTCGCCGTGAAAAAATGTATGAGTTTCTTGACCGACTTATTACAATTGCTTTACCAAGAGTAAGAGACTTCAGAGGAATTCCTGATAAATCTTTTGACGGCAGAGGAAATTATACATTAGGAATTAAAGAACAGATTATTTTCCCTGAAATTAATGTAGATAAAATAACAAAAGTTTTAGGTATGGATATTACCTTTGTAACTTCAGCCAAAACAGATAATGAAGCATACGAATTATTATCCGCATTTGGTGTTCCATTCAGAAAGAAAGAAATTAAACAAGCTTAACAAGGAAAATTATGGCAAGAAAGTGTTTATTAGCCCGGGAAGAAAAAAGGAAAAAAACGGTAGCAAAATACGCTAAGCTTAGAAAAGAACTAAAGGAAAAAGGCGAGTGGGAAGCATTACAGGCTTTACCAAAAAACGCTAATCCAATCCGTCTGCATAATAGGTGTACAATGACAGGCAGACCAAGATCATATTACAGAAAGTTTGGTGTTTCCCGTTTGGTTTTAAGAGAGATGGCTCTCCGCGGTGAAATTCCCGGTGTTAAAAAAGCAAGTTGGTAAAAGAGTAGGAGAATAATTAGATGCCAGTAACAGATCCAATTTCAGATTTATTGACAAGAGTAAGAAACGCTATTAAAGCACGCAAAAAAATTGTTGATATTCCTTCTTCTAATATGAAGAAGAATATTGCTGAGATACTTAAACAAACTAAATTTATTTCTGATTACGGAATTATTGAAGATAATAAACAGGGTATTCTCAGAATTCAACTGAAATATAATAATCTTGGTCCTGCAATTAGCGGAATTAAAAGAATAAGTACTCCAGGATTACGTGTTTACACAGAAAAGGATAACATTCCTAAAGTTTTAAATGGATTAGGTATTGCAATTATTTCTACAAACAAAGGAATAATGAGCGATAAGCAGGCTCGTAAAGAAAACGTGGGCGGAGAAGTTCTCTGCTATGTTTGGTAAAAATTGTTTTAAGCTATATTAACTTGAACGGAGTTTTAAAGTGTCACGAATAGGTAAAAAACCAGTATCAATAGACGGAGTAACGGTATCACTTTCCGGCAATACTTTGAAAGTAAAAGGAAAGTTAGGCGAGTTGTCAAGAGATTTGCATCCTAATATGCAGGTTGAAATAAGCAAAGAAGAAGTATTAGTTAAACGTCCTGATGATGCTAAACAAAACAGAGCATTGCACGGTTTAACCAGGGCATTAATCCAGAATATGGTAAGTGGTGTTAAAGACGGATTTACAAAAACATTAGATATAGTTGGTGTTGGTTATAAAGCTGAATTAAAAGGCACAAATTTACTTCTTACTATCGGGCTTTCTCATCCTATTTATTTTGTACCGCCAGCTTCTGTTAAATTAGAAGTACCTGCTCCAACACAAATAAAAATTTTTGGTATAGATAAGGAACTTGTTGGTTTAGTTGCTGCAAAATTAAGATCATTCAGACCGCCTGAACCATACAAAGGAAAAGGTATTAAATACAGTGATGAAACTATTGTTAGAAAAGCAGGCAAGACAGCCGGTAAGTAACCTGAATTGGAGAAATTAAAATGATTAGAAATCAATCGTCAAGACAAAGAGCTAAATTTAGAATAAGAAAGAAAATTTTCGGTACACCGGAACGTCCGAGAATGACTGTGTACAGAAGTTTATCACAGATTTATGTTCAACTGGTTGATGATATTAATGGAAAGACACTTATCTCAGCTTCTACCTTATCTAAGGAAGTTGTTGATCAGGTAAAATCAGCAAAAGGTAAAACAAGTAAAAGCAAACTTGTTGGTACCCTTGTAGCAAAAAAAGCTGTTGAAGGTGGAATCAGTAATGTTATTTTTGATCGTAACGGATATAAATATCATGGCAGAGTAAAAGCTTTAGCTGATTCTGCTAGAGAAAACGGACTTAAATTTTAATTATTTAATAACTGTTCTAAATAAAAATTGTTTTACTGCCGGGTCGTCTAATGGCAGGACAACGCCCTTTGGAGGCGTCTGTAGAGGTTCGAGTCCTCTCCCGGCAGCCAAAGTGTTAAATGAAATGTAAAGAGTAACGGAGTACAAATTGAAACACACAAAAGTAAGTGATATTGAAAATCTCAAAGAAAAGATTGTACATATAAACCGTGTGGCAAAGGTTGTTAAAGGTGGTCGTAGATTTTCCTTTAACGCTATTGTTGTTGTTGGTGACGGCAATGGACATGTTGGAGTTGGTTTGGGAAAAGCCAACGAGGTTACTGATGCAATATCTAAAGGCATTGATGACGCAAAGAAAAACGTTTACAAAGTCCGTGTTGTTAAAGGTACTATTCCGCATCCAATTGTTGGTAAGTTTGGTGCAGGCAAAGTTATGCTTAAACCGGCAACACCCGGTACCGGATTGATTGCAGGAGGCGGCGTTCGTGCTGTGTTGGAACTTGCCGGTGTTCAGGATATTTTAACCAAGTCTTTAGGCTCAAGTAATCCGCATA
>QZKB01000138.1 GCA_003599415.1 Ignavibacteriales bacterium
TACATACTCCAATAATAACCATCATCTACTGATGTTCTCATTAATTGCCATTTGTCCGAAGAGACTTTTTGAAATGGTATTCCAACTAAATGATCTTTGCAGGAAAGAAACATTACTCCGAACAGAGTGACTAACAAGCCATAAAACAATTTCTTTTTCATTTGTCCCCTACCTTCTGTTTTGTGCTGAATGATTTTTTATATGCTTCCGTCTTTATGCTTAAAGCCCGTCACAAATTCAATAAGATGATTTATAAATTACTCCTTTATAATCCGAAACCCATACATTCTTTTTATTAACAACTGCAATATCAACAAAACGAATATCTGTTTGACTAAAATCCGCAGCAACTTCCCAGTTATTACCGCCGTCTGTAGTCGTAAAAATTTTTGTTGCTCCCAATATTATTCCTGTTTTGTTATCTAAAAAATTGACGTCATTCAAATATGCGTCAGGTAATGAATCTACAAAGGTCCAATTCATACCTCCATCAATCGTTTTATAAATTGGTGAGTTTATTATCATTGAATTTGTCGGTACAAAAGCCAAGCTCCATCCTTCTTTTTCATCTGTAAAATAAATTCCGGTACACAAAGGAGTTTTATAATCAAACTTTTGCCAGGTATTACCACCATCTTTTGTTTTTAATATTTCCTTCATTGTAAAAACATATCCAACCATATCATTTACAAAGAATAAATGGGCAGCACCCCTGTAAGACCAGGTTGCCTCAACTATCCAATGCTTGCCACCATCTTTTGTTTTATATAATTCACCATAGTTATTTACCGCAAATCCTACGCTTGCGTTAACAAATAGGATTTGGAAATATATTTTTGGATTTGGAAGTTGAGTTGGATCCGTATCATAGAATTGAACCTGCCAGCTTGCTCCTCCGTCATTTGTATGAAGAATATACCTGCCGCCGCAAGCCCATCCGATGTTATTATTTAAAAAAGTTATTGAATGGATTTTTTCTTTGATACTACTGTTCTGCTGTTCCCAGTTTAATCCGCCGTTAGATGAATATAATATTTTTCCGCTGTCACCGGTTATCCAGCCATTATTTTCGTCAAGAAAGAATAAATCATAATAACTGCCGTCATTTTGTGAAGGTCTTAATAATTGCCAGTTGGAAAAACCAGTTTGCTGAAGTTGTATTCCCACAAGATGTTCGTTGCAGGAAAGAGTTATAAACCCGCTAAGAATAATTAAGCCATAAAATAATTTCTTTTTCATGACTACCCCGCATTTTTTGTTTTTAATTTATCAGGAAAAAATTTTATTCACAACATCTAAATTTATCCTGTTGGAAATATTTTTTGCTTCCGGAGTATACAGAAAATTTATAGTACCAACATAGTGTTGAGTAATTTTTCCTCTAACCATTTTTAAAGTGCTGTTTAAGAACCTGTTCTGCTCTGTAAATCCTTCTTCAAGCAAAGCTATTGCTGAAGGCAGCCAGCGCTCAGGAAACATTCCTGCAAACTTTCCGTCGTTTCTGAACTGATTGATTTCATTTTCAATCACCTTTAAAACCTTATCTGCTTCTTCAGGTGATAAAGCTTTTGAGCTTTGCACATTTAAAAGTCTTTTTACAGCTTCTTTATTTGGAACAATAAGCGCAACCGTATATGGATTCTGATTATTGTACAACATTATCTGGTCAATCAAGGAAGAGTGTTCTGTAATGGCTTCCTCAATTCCTTCAGGTGAATATTTTTCACCATCACTGCTTATAAGTAAACTCTTATCTCTTCCAAGTACATATAGAAAACCATCTTTATCAATGTAGCCTAAATCCCCGGTATAAAGCCAGCCATCACGGATGGTTTCGTTTGTTGCTTTTTCATTTTTCCAGTAGCCTGCCATAACATTTTCTCCTTTACATACAATCTCACCTTTTTCACCAACCGGCAATTCATTTCCCTTTTCATCACAAATCTTAACATCAAGATTAACAACAATAGCACCGGAAGAACCAAGTTTGTGTTTGAGAGGAACATTTGCAGAAATAACCGGTGATGCTTCTGTAAGTCCGTAACCCTGGAACATTGGAATTCCAATGGCATAGAAGAATCTCTGCAGTTCAATATCAAGTAAAGCGCCGCCACCGATAAAGAATTCCAACCGCCCGCCAAAGTTTTCGCGAATTTTGCTGAAGAGAATTTTATCATACAAATCAACAAGAGGCTTTAGCAGTTTCCTGAAACCTTTGCCTTTATTCCAGCCTTCTGCATTATAAGCATAAGCAACTTTAAGAGCATCTTTAAAAAGATGTTCTGCAACTTTTCCTTTCTCCTTTATTCCTTTCTCAATATTCTTTCTGAAATTTTTGGCTAATGCCGGAACGCTTAAAAGAAAAGCCGGTTTGTTTTCCTTAATGTTAATGGGAATATTTTTAAGTGTTTCAATCGGGGCACGGCCAAGCTGAACAGAAGCCATGCTTGCACCGTTTTTCATTAAAGTATAAATGCCGGCAGTATGCGCAAAGCAATGATCCCAGGGAAGGATCAGTAAAGATGTATACCATTCAGGTATAGGCAGCAGAGCAGATGATTGTTCTACATTAGCAGTATAATTTCTATGAGTAAGAATTATTCCTTTGGGATCTGCCGTAGTACCAGAAGTATAACAGATATTCGCAAAATCAATTTCTCTTACACTATGCCAGAGAGCTTCAAAATCCGCTCTGAATTTCTCCAAGTATGTTTTCCCTTTCTCAATTATCTCTTCAACAAATATTTCGTTCTCCTCGTATTGTTCAAGTTTATCAAGCACAATAATAAAACGAAGAGCCGGCAATTCATTTTTTATCTTTCTTATTTTCGTTAACTGACTTTGTGAAATAATAACAGCTTTACATCCGGAATGGTTAAGTCTGAACTTTAAATCTCCCAGCTCATCAATTTTTACTGAAATAGGAACGTTTACAGCACCGATGTAAAGTATTCCTAATTCACTCATCACCCAATAATTTCTTCCTTCAGAAATTAACGCAAGCCTGTCTTCCTTTTTAATTCCAAGCTTAAGTAAGCCTGCCGCAAAATTATGAACATCAACCTGCATTTGTTTATAAGTTAATGGAAGATAATTACCGTTTGTCTTTTCCCACATCAAAACATTTTTAGGATATTTGTTTACGCTTTCTTCAAACAAATGCGGAATAGTACGCTGGTTCATATGAATACTCCGATAAATTATTGGCTGACCTTTGTCCTCAATAAGAAATCCTGATTAAAATTTGGCAACCAGGATTAATAAGCGAATGCAAATTATAAAATTCTGATTAATGCCACAATAAGAATTTTTATATTCTACATTGAATCTAAAGCATACTTTAGATAGTTTTAAACCAAAAAAGGCAGAAAATGGAATTACAATTTATTGGCGCTGCAAGAACAGTAACCGGCTCAATGCACTTAATCAAAACAAACGGAACAACTTTTTTACTTGACTGCGGTTTGTACCAGGGCAAAAGAAAAGAAGCTTACGAATTAAACAGAACTTTTGATTTATTTGACCCGATGGAAATAGATTTTATAATTCTTTCTCATGCACATATTGACCATGCAGGTAACCTGCCTAACCTTGTAAAAAGAGGTTTTAAAGGAAATATATATTGTACTTTTGCTACAAGAGATCTTTCTATGTTGATGCTGAGAGATACTGCACATATCCAGGAGAAAGACGTTGAGTTCGTTAACAAGAAAAGAAAAAAACGCGGACAAAATCTTTTCACTCCTTTATATACCCAGGGTGATGTTGAAGAAACACTGAAATTATTTGTGGGAATTAATTATCACCGTGAATTTGAAATTACTCCGGAGATTAAAGTAACTTTTTTTGATGCAGGGCATATACTTGGTTCTGCTCTTTCTTTTATTGTTATAAATGAAAACGGGCGGCTGCTTCAGCTTGGATATTCAGGAGATTTGGGCAGACCAAACATGCCTATATTGAAAGACCCGGAAAAAATTCCTGATGTTGATATGCTCATTTGCGAAAGTACTTACGGCGGAAGATATCATTCAAGCGCAGACGAAACTGAATTAAAGCTTGCGGAAGTATTAAAAAAAGCAATAGACAGGAAAGCTAAAATTATTGTGCCGTCATTCAGCGTTGGAAGAACACAGGAATTAGTTTACGAACTGAATAATATTTTTGAAAGCGGTGCGGTACAAAGGATTCCTGTTTTTGTGGATAGTCCATTATCGGTAAATATCACGGAAGTATTCAGGATGCACCCGGAATGTTTTGATTACGAAACATCACAGTACCTCCTGAAAAACCGCGATCCATTTGGATTTAACAAGCTCACTTATATTAAGGAAGTTGAAGAATCGAAGAAGCTTAATGATATTGAAGGACCTTGCATGATAATAGCAAGTTCAGGCATGGCAGAAGCAGGAAGAATTCTTCATCATCTTGCTAACAATGTTGAGAACGAAAAGAATATAATTTTAATTGTAGGTTACAATGCAGAACATACTCTCGGAAGAAAAATTGTTGAGAGAGAACCTGTCCTGAAAATTCTTGGCGATGAATATAACCTGAAAGCTGAAGTAATTGTGATGAACTCTTTAAGCGCGCATGCAGATTCAGATGAATTAATTTCCTACTGCAGCCAGTTTGATAAAAGCAGGATGCAAAGGATGTTTCTTGTACATGGAGATTACGACCAGCAGATGAAACTGAAGGAAAGGTTAGAGTCAATTGATTTTCAAAATACAATTATCCCTGCAAAAGGCGATGTATTTCAGATTTAATAAGTTCTGTTGCTTTATAATTATTACTGCACTTATAGCCGGATGTGAAAGACAGTCATCATCTGTTAATGATAATGACGAACTTCCTCCTGCTGTACCTGCCGGTGTTAATATTTTTTATTCGCAGGATGGTAAAATAGGAATTGAATGGATTCTGAATAATGAGTACGATATAAAATCTTACCAGGTGTACAGAAGCGAAAATGATTCGCTTCATTTCAGGTTAATTGCTTCTGCTTACCAGGATTATTTTGTTGATGACAGTCTTGATTACGACACAACTTACTTTTATTATATTACAGCGCTTGATAACGACAACAACGAAAGCGAACCGAGCAAATTCGTAAGTGCAAAACCGGCAAATAAAAATAACCCTGGCAAACCTGCTTATCCTGAGATTAATGCACGCAACTGGTTAGACAGCATTTCAATTTATTTAAGCTGGGCTAACAATCCGGAAAGTGATATTTCACATTATGAAATTCACAGAAGTGAGCAGCAAGATTTTACACCCGGCAGCGAAACTTTGCTCGGCATTTCGCTAACTAATTCTTACAGTGATAAGTACAATCTAAAGCTATACACTAATTATTATTATAAAATTATTGCTGTGGATAAAGGTAATCTTAAAAGCGGTGCAAGCGATGAAATTTATGATTCAATATTTGAAATTCCACGTTTGCTTTATCCATCAGATAAAAGTCTTGTTAACTATTTTAATTACTTCCTTATCAAAGCTGTTGCTGTGCCTGCAAAATATAAGATTGTGCTGCAGACAAACGAATACTTCGGAGAAATATGGACAAAAGAATTTGAGTCAAACATTGTAAACGATACGATTTCAATTATATTCGATGCTGACTACATCGAACTTTATAAAGATTATTACTGGAGAATAATCACCTATTCAAATAATAGTCTTAAGCCGAACAGCATTTCTGGGCTTTACAGGTTTACGTTAAAAGAATAAATTCTTAACGGATATTAATCTTTAATTAGTTTTATTCAATGATTAAATTGCACCAGGAAATTAAAAGAAGTTAAATTGAAGAAATCACTTTTAATATTACTGCTTTACTCAATAGCTGCCTGGTGCCAGGTTAGAAGTGATAGTCTTGTTATTTTAGGTAATTATTCAACCCGAAAAGAACTTTCCTCATCTTTTGATAAACAGCTTAACACATATAATCTGAGATCAATATTAACTTACGGGCAAAGAATAGATAATTTATTATTTGTTGTTTCTGAAAACTTTAACTCGACAATCATAAGACTGAAACCGAAGAATATAAAAGACGAACACTACTTTTCATTCTTTTCCGAGTATAAATTCTCAAGGTTTTTTTCAACCGGTTTGGTGCTTAACAATAATATTCTGGCGGACGATAAAAATCTTGGATTGAGTGACGCTTCTCTTCTTAACTCGGTTTTGTATGCAAAATTTATCACAGATGAAAAAATTTCTATTGCTCCTTTCGGCGGCATTACAACTAATGAGCAGGTGAAAGAAAATGATAAAGGATATATTTATGGTATTGAAGGCAGAACTGATAATATTCAGGTTTCCGATTTCGAACTTCAGTCTTCTATGAAACTTGAGAATGATGACATCTCACCAAGAAAAAATACTCTGCGTTATTTTGATGTAAATATGTCCAACAGTTTTGATGAGCATCTGAACAACTATTTAAGCGCAAATTATCAGCAAAGCAGAAGAGATTTTTATTTTAAAGCAGATTCCTCAGTAATAAATGATTTCAAACTGACTAACAATATTCAATCCCGCACCGAATCAAATTACTTTATTCAGGATAGAATTGGATACTTAAACCCGGCAAGTAGTTTTACGCTTGATTTACTTACCCGTATTGTCTGGCGTGATATTGACAGGGATACGCGTTACAGATCATTAAATAATATTTCACAGTCAATGTTTGATGTAAAGGTAAATGAGTTCCGACTTGAATTTGAATCTTTTCTTGGTTACAGAACGGATTTATTCGACGGAAAATTTAAGTTCTTCTTTTCTGAGCGGGATGAAAAGCATGTTGCAAAAAGAATAACAAGCGCTAATATTTTTCAGAACGATGAAATAGAAACTGCTTTTGAAGAACGATCAAAGAATGAAAGCCAGAAGAATAATACGGCAGGAAGATTTTCTTTAACTATTAACGGAGGATTCAGAATTTCTTCAAAGGATTCTCTTCAAATAGATCTGCTGCATAATAAACTTAAATACGATACCCCAAGCAGCGATAATTTTGATGACCGTGATGAGTTGTTAACGATAGTCCGGTTAAAATATTTAAGATCTCTAAGCCCGTTTTTTAATGCTTTTGTTAATATTGAAGGAAGCATAAACCACATCGTATATATATTCTCAGAAAGAAGTTCAAATAATAATAAACAGAGCATACTTAGGTTAAACACCGGCGGAATTTACAACAGCAACAGGTTCTATTCAAAAAATCTTTTTGAAGTTTCTGCTAATTACACTGTATATGATTTTGATGATGTAAGCGCAAATTATAAAAGCTTTTCGTTCAGGCAGCTCTCAATGATGGATTCAACATCAATTAAATTAACAAAAAAAGTTTTCAGCAGTCTTTATACATATCTTAAGTATTCCGAACAGGGTGATTTTAAATGGTCGGATTTTTCAGGTAAACCAATCAGGGATTTACTTGAAATATATTTTGAGCCGAAGCTTAATGTTAAATACCAGACTATTGTATATGGAATTGGAATAAGATACCTTACATTAAAAACATACTTGTATAAAAACCTGGTAAAGAACAGGGAATCTGATTACAGCAGCATTGGTCCGCTGGCAGAAGCAAACGTTTCAGTTAACACAAGATTGTTGTTAAGATTTTACGGTTGGTATGAATTTATTAAAACTGAAGATTCGAAGAGAAAAGAACAGGCAAATGTAAACTTACAGATGATATGGAGTTTATGAATTGACAAATAATATATTTTCGTTATTTTTCACTTTAAAAAAACACTTTATTACGGAAATACATTGGCTAAGAAAGATTATTATCTTGAGATTTCAAGCAAGCCGGATTCGCTTCCTGAAGTTGAAGACTTCTTAGAAAGAATCGGTTCTGAAAATAATTTAGATAAAACTATCCTTAACAACCTTATCATATCCATTAACGAAGCTACCACTAATGGAATGATGCATGGCAATAAAGGTGATATAAATAAGAAAGTAAAAATTTCTATCTCCATTACGGATACTGAAATTATCTCCGTAATTAAAGATGAAGGTAAAGGTTTTGATCCTTCACAGGTTCCGGATCCTACCAGACCTGAAAATCTTTTTAAGGAAAGCGGCCGCGGGTTGTTCATTATGAACACATGCTGCAAATCCGTCAAGTATGATTTTCATCCTGAAGGTACTGAGCTGACATTGGTAATGAAATTGTAACCTGTAATAATAAAACCAAAGTAAAAATACTATTTAGCTCGTAATCCACTTTTCCAATGAAACCAGCAAAGTCTTCATTGCATTAATTAACGAGGCGTGTTCTTCAATATTTATATTATCCAGTATTTGCTTGTGAACATCTATATAAGCTGCATTTAACTGGTTAACAATATCTACTCCCTGAACAGAAAGATATACTCTCATATTTCTTCTGTCATTCGGTTCTACATTTCTGAATATATATCCTTTTTCCACCAACCCGTCAATTATGCGAGTTAATCGGCTTGGACTAAGCTTCATTCTTTCGGAAATGGTTTTATTATTTATGATTTCATTTGCGTTAAACATACGCAGGCAACGGAATTCTGCCTGAGTTAAACCATGTGACTCAGCTAATCGTTCTTCTTTTTCCAGACAATTGGCTAGTAATTTAAAGGTTAGCTCGGCAAGTTCTTCTGCTGTTCTTTCAACTTCGTTTTTCATTAGAAGGTTCTTCCAATACTTTTTTTCAAATTCATTGCTAAACTAATTTAATAAAAAAATATTACAACGGAGTATAAAAAATTTAGTTTTTGGTTCAGCAAAATATATTCGAATAAAAAAAATTTTTATGAAAAATATTCACGTTCAATTATATGGGACTATAATTCAATATAGTCCCATATAAAAAAAACCTATTATAGTTTTTTCAATTCGGCAATAGAAGATTTAAGAAGTTCAATAGCATAACGTGTGTTATGTGAACCTTTGCTTAAATCATGTTCAACAAAGAAGAAATTAAATAAAGCCCCTGCACGTGAAGCAGGACGAATTTTTAAAGCTTTACTTCCGCTGCCTGCATTGATTGTAAAGCCTTCTGTGCCTTCAACAATCCAGGCTTGTTGTGCACCTACGTTCCATTTGTTAACTACATTAACATCAAGCAACAGATTTTTTAATGTATCAAGATAAGCTTCTACTGCTGTATGACTTCCGAGTCCACCGGTTAATGAACTCGATGCTCCAATGTAATCAACTGTAAAGCTGGAAGGATGACATCCTGAAGTTTTACATCCGTTTGTTAAAGATGAGCCGCTTTCGTATTCTAAATTCATTGTATGCCCACCTGCAATTCCCGATCCGGCAGTTGCATCAGTCATATGACAAACAATACAACCTTCTTTCTTGATTGTTGTATTATCGGTATGATTAGAATTTCCGGTGTAACTATAATCGGCAAATTTAAATCCACCTGTTCCCATCAGCATCTGACTCTGAACTCCATAGTGCGCATACCATCTGCTACTGGTTATTGTAATAGTATCAGTCATAGCAGTTTTTGATGGATCTGCTTTAGGACTCATCGAACGTGGTTTGTGGCATTGTGCACAAAGATTACCTTTTCCATAATCAAATTGTGCATCTGCAACTCCCTGTATTGGTGAAAGCAAGGTTACAGCCGCTACAGAACGCAATGAAAAATCACCGGTACTATGCGGTGAATGACAAGCAAAGCAACCCGGAGGAGAAGCGTCTACGTGACTTGTAACTGTTTTACCCTGCATCGCCTGTACGAAGCCTTCAGTTGTATGGCAGTTAGCGCAGGTGGAACTGCTTCGTTCAAAATCCCCACCCCACGCATGTTTAGAGAGTTCCCACTGATACTTCTTTGCAGTTACGTAATAGATCGTATCAGAATCAGCATTATGGCACTCACCGCATTTAATACCTTCCTTAAATCCGTCAAGGTTTATTACGGTAGTTTCGCCTGCGGGACCAGCCGGACCGGTAGGTCCTTTACAACCTGAAATAAAAAGGTTAAATCCAAGAGCGATAAAACCAAAGAGGAAAATATATTTTCTCAAATTATACCTCCTTTTCTGTTAATGAAATGAACCGTTAGTTAAAAATAAACAAACTCTTAAAAGTCAATGTCATTTCCGAACACATTTAATTTTCCGTCAATATGTTTAGAAGCATCTACAAATTGTAAATTGGAGTTTACTACACCGCCATGACAATTTGAACATGTAAGAACATTAACATGTGTTCCACCATTTGCTGTTGTTTTCGGCAGTGATTTTTCTGCAAGAGTTGCTTTTGTCGGATCACCATGGCATGTGCCGCATGCATTTGATGATGAATTATTCCATACCGGAGCATTTGTTAAATTGCCATTTTTAAAATACCCATGACAATACGTATTTGAACAAGAAAGATTTACAGAATTGTATGTAGGGTTTGGACTAAACAATTGCAACTGTGAATCATAATCGGAAGTAACAGGTTCATTAGTTTTAATATTAGCAAAGTAACTATTAAACATGACTTCAGAATTTGCTTCCGTATCCATATGCCCCTGCTGATAAATATCTGCAGGTACATTATGGCATTCTGCACAGGAAACTATTTTACCTTTAGAATTTCCCAGCAGATGTACGGTATGAGCGCCGACTCCTCTTTCAGCAGTAGAGGTGTTACCATTAAGGTCTTTACCTATTTCGTGGCAGGTACCACATCCTTCTGGTCCACCTGGATTATTATGGCAGCTTAAGCAGGAGACAGATGATGTGCCGCCATTGTAATTTGTTCCATGACATTGCTTGCACATTTTTAAATTCCAGGCATGCTGTTGGATGAATTTACCATGGAAATCAGAATTTCCAACCTTACTGAAGCCTTCAGGATGTACAGATGCTTCTATTGGTGTAGGCAGTTCATCTTTAAGCTTGCTGCAGGATATTACAAGCAGTGAAATAATAAACGTTAGTAATAATATATTAAGTTTTTTCATAGTCATATCTCAACATTAATTTGTTTTAGATGTATGACAGTATCCGCAAAATCCGACACCGGCTGTTTGCGTAGATGTATGACAATTAAAGCACATCGAGGCTTGCGAATCATGCCAATCCCCTTTCTCATCACTCATAAAATTGCGCGGATGAGTTTTAGGATTCGTCCCTTTGATACCATCATTATCAAGGTGACATGTTATGCATGCAGGATCGGTACCTTGTGTATCATGACAGGAAGCGCAACGTTCAATATCACGTTTAGCAAGCGTTGCGTGTTCTCCACCACCTGAACCTACACCAAGCGTAATAAATGAAGGTGATTTATGCGAAACTGGTGTAAAGCCCGCTAAACCAAAATCATTTGCCTGAGAGTTATGGCATTCAACACAAAACGATTCTACCTGATGGCAAGTCTGACATTCGCTTTGCTTTCCTTTTAGTTCAACTCCATGAGTATAAACATAATTCAGATCGTGAACCCTGGAGATTTTTTGCTGCTTAACACCATCAACAAAATCGTGCGCTGAATAAGGAGCATAGAAACTTGTTGCGGTGTTTTCTTCAGTCAACATATTTGTAGAGACATGACAATCCTGACACGAGGAATTATCATGACACATTACGCAATTTGCATTTGTTGCTTCTGCAAGAAATTTGTGAGACTTTTTGAAATTTACAACCTGGTGATTTTGCGGAATAAGGTTAGCTGTGTTTATATGACAAGCCTCGCAGGCATTAGCTGCTGTTCCGTTTAATGAATTATGGCAGGAAGCACAATCTTCCATTTCAGGATTAGGCCTGCTTGCCTGGAATGCATAATCGACTTCTGTAATACCCTTATGACAATTCTGGCAATCGAGATTCTTCGTTTCTGTGTGGAAGTTATGATCAAAAATAATCTCCGATTTCTTTTGAACAAGTTGTTCGTACTTATCATCAAAATGACAAGTGTTGCAGCTTTTATCGTCTTCAACATCATGGCAGGTAGCGCACGCCTGGTGATCAGGTAAAAGCCGGTCATTTATGGATTTACTTTCAACTACTTTAGTATGGCAGGATTTGCAATCAGTCTGCTCGGCATGAAGCTTATGAGAAAATTTAATCAGCTTTTCATTACCGGAAGCATATGCATAATCTTCATTTAAAAAGAAAGCATTAAAAGTAAAAAACCCTAAAGCAATAAAAATTATTAACAGGTAAAAATATTTTCTTTTCATCTTACATCAGATTTAAGTTGTGACTAAACCAGAAATTCAGTTTAAGAAATAACCTGAGATCATCTTTGTAGATTTTATTATTCAGAAATTGTCCCTGAACATCAAACGATAAGGCGCGCCATGGTCTTACATTAACATTTGCTAATACGGTTGTAAGATCATTCCTTTCGGCATCCTTTGATAACTTATATGTAGTAAAACTTATACCCGCAGAAGGAGTTAGAAGCCCGTCCCATATTGTATGCGCTGCATATAAAGAAACGGCATCAAGTTCTCCAGCATAGCCAAAAGTTTTTCTGTAATTCAAATTTCCAAAAGATGAGTTGATCCCAACTGAAACCCGTTCAGAATTATCGTCTTTATAACTTACATACCCGAAATTTCCGACTAAGGTATAATCTCCAAGTTTATAATCGAGACCTCCCTCTATCTCCTGCGAATTGCCGTAATCAAAAACAGAAAAGATAGAGTTATATCTTACTCTTGGTTCACGGTAATTGTAATAAGCTTTAATACCTAATCCTTCCATTGGTTCATATCGTCCGTCAACTTCAACCTTAGAGGTTTTTTCATAATTGAAATCGAAATCATAACGGGTATTTATTGAGATGAGCTTTGGTAATTCATAGGATATTTCTGCTGAAGCAAATTTATATTGATTAGATTTGCTTTGAATAAGTACAGTGATTGGATTTAGATT
>QZKB01000122.1 GCA_003599415.1 Ignavibacteriales bacterium
TTGGAACATAAAGTGCAGCTTCTTTACCAAGTAATTCTGCAGCATACTCCTGAAGTTTATTTACTGTGGGATCTTCTTTAAAAACATCATCACCAACTTCAGCATTGTATATAGCTTTACGCATTGCTTCAGATGGGCGTGTAACAGTATCTGAGCGGAGGTCAATATATTTTTGCATTTTAAAACCCATTAATTTTATTAAATCTTTAAAAACTTTTTCAGCTTATTAAGGAAGAACAATCCTATAACAAATAAAGAAACGACGTAGGAAATTACCGGCACAATCAAAGGATTTTTACTATAGAAAGTTTTTTCATTTTCAAGCCATACATCCCCGACAAGAAAATCTGTAGTGTACATTTTGGTCTGGGCAACTGTATTTCCAAGAGGATCAATGATTGTGCTTATTCCACCGTTTGCAGCACGAACAACTGACCGCCTGTTTTCTATTGCACGCAAAACTGAAATTTCTTTATGCTGGTAAGGCCCGCTTGAATTTCCGTACCAGCTATCATTTGTGACAACGGAAATCATATTTGCGCCGCGCCGCGCAAACTGTGCTACAAAATCAGGATAGACAGATTCAAAACAAACAAGCGCATTTACCTTTGCAGTATCGACAGAATTTCTTACCGGCACATTAAAAACTGTTGTATCTCTTCCTTTATTCCATCCGCTTAAACCAACTTCCCATTTTATTAGTCCGCCAAGGAATGGCAGTACATCTGCAAACGGTACATGTTCACCAAAAGGAACAAGCTTCATCTTTCCGTATCTCTGTACTTGCCTTGTGTGCGGTGAGAACAGCATTATTCCGTTGTATGTTGTGTAATAAAGATCAGTTTTCTTACTATGCTTTGCATCGAACGGAGCTTCTTCTTTTTTGAAATAAGTTTTAAAGTCGGGCATTCCTGTTAACAGGTAAACATTGTTGTTCCTTATAAATTTATAAATCGAATCAACTTCTGCTTCATTTGTCCCATCCATTAAATAAACGGGGAAAGCAGTCTCAGGCCAGATGATTAATTCTGCATCCTGTTTAACTGCTTTTTGTGAAAGATCGAGATAAATTTTAGCAACATCCCAAAGATTTCCACCTTTCCATTTTTCCCACGGATTCAAGTCGGGTTGAATAAGTCCAACCCTAATTTTCTTTTCAGGTAAATTGAAATTTGACCTAACATTAAATCCATAAACAAGAGGCAGTACAAAAATTAAAAAGGCTAAGGTTGAGGTGAAGGTTATAGTTCTAAAAGAATATTCAGTTTGTTTTTTTCTTTTGATCAACTCTTTGATTGCAAGGTAAAGAAAAAGATTTACGAATATAACAAGGAGTGTTATTCCGAGCGCTCCAACAATATCAGCAACCTGAATGAACGAATTAAAATATGTCAATCCGTTTGCAAGTGTAAGCCATGGAAAGCTTGCATCGGTAAGCATATACGCATATTCATATGTAACCCAGAAGAACGGGAAAAGAAAAAGGGCGACTTTCCTGTTAAAAACCTGCTTTGTAAAGTAAAATAATGTAGATGATATCAAAAAGAAAATGGGATTGAAAAATAAAAGCAAAACTCCGCCTATCATTAAAAACGGATCGGCTTCAGGTGTCCAGCTTCCAACCCAGTAAATTGTAATAACGCAAAAGACAAATGCAGTTAAGTAAGTTATTCTGTTTAGATCTGCAAGCTTCTCCGGTTTTTCAATAGCAAAAAAGTAAGGCACCAATGCGACAAACAATAGTAATGTAAACGGAAAAGGAATTGGCGGAAATGCCAATCCAAGCAATAAACCGCTTGTAACAGCAAGCAGCCTTCTTTTATTTCTTTCTTTCTTTTCTTCAGGAGTTAAGGGAATCTTTTTCCAGAATTTCAGCCTAATCAACTTTCTTTCCTCTTTTTTTTGAAAGCAGGTAACGGATTACAAATGCAACTATAAATAAAAAGGTAATTCCAAGAACAACATTACTGTACATTCTTAAATACTTATCAATTAGTGAAATGTTATTGCCAAGAAGAACGCCAACATATATAATAATTACATTCCAGATCAAAGCGCTGATTGTGGCATAAATAAATGTCCTGAATGACACTAATTCCGTAAAGCCGGAAAAGAAACTTATTACTGAGCGCGTTCCCGGAAGGAAGCGGTTAAATATTATTAATTTATAACCATACTTTCTGAACCAGATGTCAGTTTTAGTAATTGATTCTTTAGTTATGAATTTTAGTTTGCCCATCCTTATAATTTTCTCGCCAAAAACTCTTCCAAGGTAATACATAAGCATAAATCCAAGTGAACTGCCAAAGCTTGTAATTATAAGCACAGGCACAAAGTTAACTTCGTTTCCGTGAGAGATTAATGCAGCGCCTACTATAACAACAACATCACTCGGCGATGGCGGGAACACATTTTCAATAAATGAAAAAAAGAATAACGAAATATAAATCCAGGTTGGATCAAGCGTACTTAATTTAGAAATGATCTCTTCAAGCATTAAGCTGTTTCCTTAGTTACCAGGACAACAGCAGTTGCTTCTATACCTTCTTCTCTGCCAACGAATCCAAGTTTTTCTGTAGTAGTAGCTTTAACTGAAACCTGATCAATATTAACAGAAAGGGCTTCTGAGATTTTCTTTCTCATCTCATTAATGTAAGGTGCTACCTTAGGTTTTTGAAGTGCAATAACAGAATCAATGTTTCCAAGTACATAACCATTAGCTTTTATCTTATCATAAACTTTACAAAGCAATTTCATACTATCGGCATTTTTATATTCAGGATCGGTATCAGGAAAATGTTTTCCAATATCACCAAGAGCAAGGGCGCCAAGCAACGCATCGGAAATTGCATGCAACAGGACATCGGCATCTGAATGGCCGAGCAACCCTTTCTCATAAGGAATTTCTACTCCACCAAGAATAAGTTTTCTATCCTTTGCAAAGGCATGAACATCGTAGCCGTAACCAATTCTTATATCTGATTTCATATTTTATTAAATGATTTGACAGCAATAATAATTAAATTCACATCTGCAACTCAAAGTCGTTACACAGAGAGCCACTGAGTACCACAGAGAACCTCAGAGTTTAATCACCGTTTCCCCCATTCTCCGAATCTTTTTAAGATAATAATCTTTCTTCACCAAGCATTCAGCATCCAGTATCAAGCATCCAGCATCCCCGCTTGGACTCGCGGAGCGAGGCGGGCAGTATTCTGGTTTCACCTTCCTCTCTCAGTATCTTACCTCAAAAGTATCAAATTCACCTCTGTATTGTCTCCATTCTATTGTACATTTATTAACAGATGAATAAGAGGGACCAATTCTTATTTCTTTAAATAAATCTTCAATCAGATATTTTTCACCTTCAACCACGGTAAGAACTTCATCTTCACTTGCAAGGTTTTGTACGTAACCTTTAAGGCCAAGCTTTGCGGCATTCCTTAAAACAAAATATCTGAAGCCGACTCCCTGTACGAATCCTTTGGCTAAAATTTCCGCCCTCGTTAAAGTCTCAGACATATTCCTGCCCAAATAATCTGATTTATTTTGAAGTAAAGATAAGAACGGTATGAATTATTTCAAAGGTTGAAAAGAGAAGAATATTATTAACAAAATTTTTAATTGGCGGGTGCAGTTTCCAATTGAGACATTCTTCTTGTCCGAATCTTCTTTAGGCTCAAACTGTTCAAAGATTTTACTCGTTGGTTGGGAATGCTTTCTGACCGATTACTTCCGAAACTATCAGTCCGGTAAAAATTAAAATACATCCTGCAGTAGTAAACCCGGAAATTACATCACCAAGAAAAATGACTGCAATTATTGCTGCAAAGACAGGTTCGAATGAGAAAATAATTCCTGCGTTTGTCGGGCTTACTTCCTTCTGATATTTAGTTTGAAGTAAAGTCGTAATTACTGTTGCAAGAATTGAAGTGTACAAAAGTCCGAATAATAATTCCTTCGTTAAATTAAATTTCACTTCTTCAAAGTTTATTCCTGACAGGAAAAAAGAAAAAACGAATGCCAGAATTGACGTAACGAATATCTGCATGAATACAAGGTTTAATACATCAACCTTGCGGCTGGTTAAATCAAGATAGATGACATATATCGCATATGAAATAGCGCAAAGCAGGGTAAGGAAATCACCTATATTAAAATTTCCTCCGAGCTCTTCAAAGAAATTACTTAGAGATGATCCGCTGACCGATAAGAAGACTAATCCGATTAGCACTATAAAGCTGCCAATAATTTGAGCAAGTGAAGGTTTTACTCTTTCAACCAAAAACTGAATTAGCGGAATGAACATTACAGCTGATCCGGTTACGAATCCAGATTTTGATGCTGTCGTATATTTTAATCCAACTGTTTGAAATGCAAAACCTATGAATAATAAAAATCCAAGTATCAATCCCATTTTAAATTGCTGCCGGTTCATCTTCTTCAGTTTGTAAAAAGCAAATGGCAATATAATGAGCGAAGCGACAAGAAATCTCAACCCGATAAAAAGCATAGAGGAAATATCATTCAATACAACTTTAACAATTGTGAAAGTACCTCCCCAGATTAATGTTGTTAAGAAGAGTGCACTAATTCCTGATGTCCGGCGTGATTTATTAATTGGATTGTTAATCATTGTCAGTTGTATAGCCGAAATTTTTCAGGGATTTAGGATCGGAGCGCCACTTGGCTTTAACCTTAACACGCAGATCAAGAAATACCGGTCTGTCAAGAAAAGCCTCAATATCTTTACGTGCAGTTTCACCAAGTTCTTTTATTGCTTTACCTTCTTTGCCGATAATTATTGGTTTCTGGGATTCGCGTTCAACAAAAATAGCTGCCTGAATAAAATCTTTTCTTCCCACACGTTCTTTAAAATCCTCAATTACAACTTCAACGCTGTAAGGAATTTCTTCGTGATAAATTTCTAAAATCTTCTCCCTTATAATTTCCGAAACAAAAAATCTTTCATTCTCATCCGTTATCTGATCGTCAGGAAAATATTTCGGATGCTCCGGAATGAGTTCAAAGATAACATTAAGTACAGATTGAATATTAAAACTAAGCAAAGCGGAAACCGGGATAATTTTGTTAAACTTACCGGTCGCTTCAACTTTTTTTATAAGATGCTTTACTTCTTCATCAATTGAAAGATCAACTTTATTAATAATTAGAATCTTCGGTCTTCTCACTTTATCCAGAATCGAAATAACATTTTCATCATTTAAAGTTTGCTTCCCTTCCTTGTCGGCAGCAATATCTATGATAACAAGAAGTATATCGGCATCTTTTATAGCGTTTGTAATATACTCAAGCATTTTTTCCTGCAGAAGGTAATCAGGTTTAAGTATACCGGGCGTATCGGCAAAAACCACCTGGTGTTCTTCATCGGAATATATTCCAAGAATTTTTTTTCTTGTAGTCTGCGGTTTAGGATTTGTGATAGATAACTTTTGCCCGAGGAGAGCATTTAGTAATGTAGATTTACCAACGTTGGGCTTACCTATAATTGATACATAACCTGACCTGATTGCCATATAAACTTACCTTTATCTTTGCTGAAAATATATGGAATGAGTAAGTGAAAGGCAAAGCAGTTGTAAGTCTGATAATATCCCGTTAAAGTTTTGAGAAATCAGAAAGGAGTAAACAGTCAGCAGTCGGCAGTCAACAGTTTGCATTTTGTTACTATGTCATTCGAATTAATAATTAAGCGAAACACAACCAATGGAAGTTGCAGGAAGATACAGCCTGTACATATTTGATGATGGCAAGGTAAACAAAAATAATTATCCTAGCTTGTTTATGTGGTCTTTAAAACGCTTATGAAAATCATAAATAAAATAGCCGGTAGCAAGAAGAATTATTGTAAGCATACTACCTATTAAGGAAATTGTTTTTTGAGAAAATAATTTCTGATTAGCCGAGAAAACTCCACTTATAAATTCACCTGCATTATCAAACCATTTGGAATAATCACCGTTGTTGTTTACTTCCGGCATATTTGCGAAAATGAAAATTAATATTGCCAGGCAGCTTAAAGCAAAAAAAGAAAAGATAAAACGCATGAAATAACTTTTCTTAGGTTTATGTATAGCCGACACATTGATCTTCGTCATTACCAGATTAGTAAAACTATCCGATAAAGTAAAGGTTTCTATTCTTTTCAATTGATGTTCAACCACTCTCTGTGCTTTAAGTTTGGATAAGCATTCAGTGCAAACGTTAATATGTTCGCTTACTTCAGAAAGTTCTTCCGCAGATAATTCATTATCCACATATTTGTTAAGTATCTCATCTGAAAGGTGCATCAGAATAATTCCTCCTGGTAATTATGCTTTAGTATTAACTGCCTTAAAGCATTTCTTGATCGGTATAAAATCACTTTAACATTCACAATAGATAAGTTTGTTATTTTACTTATCTCGTCGAGCGTCATTTCATCTAAGTAAAACATATTTATAATTGCCGCGTTCTTCTCGGGAAGTTTTTCAATCAATTTATTTATATACTTCGCAGCGCTTTCAGATTCAGAATAAATCTGATCGTCTTTTGCAGTAATATCAAAATTTTCATCAAGTGAAAGAAGCTCTTTTTCTTCCCTTCTTCTTTTACTTGATAAAAACGAGATACCGGCATTATAAACAATCCTGTAAAACCACGTAGAGAATTTTGCCTCCTGGCGGAAATTAATTAACGAGTTATATGCTTTTAAGAAACAATCCTGCAATACTTCTTCTGCATCAAGCTCGTTTTTTAACATCCTCTTCAGAAGAGAAAATGCTTTATCTTTATATCGGTTAATAAGTAAGGCATAATCGGCAACATTTCCTCTCTTAACCGAATCTATTATTTCTATGTCGCTTAAATTCATCATTACCTATTAAGACATTCATTCCGGTCAACAGGTTACAATAATCTCCTCCTAAAATGAAAAATATTTTTTATTGAAGCAAAGGAAATAATTTGTAACCTTTTCATAAAACTATCTGTCACAAGTTGTAGAGAACAATAAAGCATTTGCAGGATTTGAATTCTGTAACCTTTAACAAAGAAATTAGTCTAAAAAATTAAATAAAGGAGTTATCCATGGCAGTTGAAGTAATTGGTGTTTTTATACCCATAATATTTATAGTAGTAACGGGACTGGTAATTGTGAGCGCAATTTATCTACGTTCCAAGGAAAAGCAAATGCTGATTGAAAAAGGATTTTCAGCAGACCAGATAAGAGAATTTTTTGCCGAGCGCGCTAAAGAAAAGAAAGATTCTTTTGTGCTGATGCAAATTGGAATTGTTGCAATATTCTTAGGGCTGGGTATCGGTCTTGGAATGATGTTCGAAGATTGGACTTCCAAAGAGTACTGGACTGTTCTGTTTATTTTTACATTAACAGGTGCAGGATTTATTATCGCAAACCTGGTTTCAAGAAAATATAAAGCAGGAAGCGAAAAGCAATAGATATAAAGAACAGGCTGACTAAGAAATAATCGTCATCAGCAGATTGAAAACCTATAATACAGATTCAACTGATTTAACTGATCAATTACTTTTTAGTCAGCCTTCAGATTCAAATTAAACTTTTTCCATAACTTCTTTTTCAGCCAACCATCTTTCAGCATCAATAGCAGCCTGGCAGCCCATTCCTGCCGCAGTTACTGCCTGCCTGTAATGTTTATCGCAAACATCTCCTGCTGCAAAAACGCCTTCAATGTTTGTCCTGGTAGTTCCCGGTTTAACCTGAATATAACCAACTTCATCAGTATCAATCACACCCTGAAAGACTTTAGTATTTGGTTGATGACCTATTGCTATAAAAACTCCTTCAGCTGGAATTTCTTTTGTACTGCCATCCACAACATTTTCAAGAATTACACCTGTAACAGATTTCCTTCCGTTTTCATCCTTGCCCACAACTTCTTTTATAACACTGTTCAGTTCAAATTTTACTTTCGGGTTATTTTTGACGCGGTCAACCATAATTTTTGATGCTCTGAATTCATCTCTCCTGTGAACAACTATAACTTCAGAAGCAAGATTGCTTAAGTAGGAAGCTTCTTCCATAGCAGTATCTCCGCCGCCCACAACAACCACTCTCTGATTCCTGAAGAAAAAGCCATCACAGGTTGCACATGCAGAAACGCCATAACCAAAATATTTTTGCATTGAAGGATTATCAAGTAACTTTGCCGAAGCACCGGTAGCTATAATAACCGCATCGGCTGTATACTCTTCATCATAAGATTTAATTTTAAAAGGACGTTTAGAAAAATCAACTTCTGTAACTTCCTTGAAATAAGCCCTTGCACCAAATCTTGTTGCCTGTTTTCGCATAATCTCCATCAGCTGCGGTCCCATAATTCCATCTTCAAATCCGGGATAGTTTTCAACTTCAGTAGTAATTGTTAACTGCCCACCCGGCTGCAAACCTTCAAACACAACAGGATTAAGATTTGCTCTTGCATTATACAAAGCAGCTGTTAAGCCCGCCGGACCTGAGCCAATAATCAATATTTTAAAGTGATTGTTTTCCATTAATTCCTCATTAAGAATAAATTTCTTTATTAATTTTGATGATAAAATTACGAAAAAGATTCAGTTAGTTCAGCCGTATATTTTGTTTTAAATTTTTTTTAACTGTGATAGTTTTTAAAGTGAAAAAATTTTTCCTGATATTTTTTCCGGAAAGGATACTATTCTTTTTAATTCGTTCTATGTCATAAATGGTCAGGTACAAGTATTTTCCCGAACCCCACCTTGCGTCCCCACCATTCGAAATAACCAAAGGGTAGGGCGAGTGCGGTTCTTTTATTTAAGAAGCAGCATCTTTGCATATTTTTCAAATATCTTTCCATCTTCCAATGATTTTGCTGAAAGGTAATAAAGATATATACTGCTTGAAACTTCTATTCCGTTATTATTTTTTCCGTCCCATGATATTTCTTTATACCCTATACCATTATACCCATTTACCAATGTTCTTACTTCCCTGCCCATCATATCATAAATTTTTAACTCAACATAAGATTCTGCAGGCAAAGCATATTTTATCTTTGTTATTGGATTAAAAGGATTCGGGTAGTTCTGAAATAAATCAAATGCGTAGTCGTTTTGTTTTTCTTTTTCTACATCAACAGTTGAAGGCTTATTTGTCATAATGAGTCCATATGCCCCGCCAACAAAAAGATATTTGCCTGCTGCAGTTACAGAAGTTGGATGAAAATCTTCAGGTATATCTACTAGTTTCCAAGTAAAAGCATAATCATCAGTATAAAGAAGCTCTGAGTCTTTTGAAAAAGAAGTTAGAACTGCCCACCCGGTCTTTCCACTTACCTGAAGCATATTAAAGAAAATAGGTCCTCCATATAATGTTGAATCAGTTATTTCAATATGAAAGCTAATATCCCATGTAAATCCTCCATCAAACGATTTTGTAAATCCGAAACAACCAGTCCACAAAGTATCAATATTGTTTAAAAACAAATAGCGTGTATGGGCCCCGTAGAATTCACTTATTTCTATTAAATTCTTTCCTCCATTGTAGGTTCTATATACTTTTATTGGAGTAAAATTATCAAATCCATAACTGCCAATAACAATCCCATTATTCTCATCAGCAAATTTTACATCATAGTATAAAATCATATCTGATCTGTCACTTAATGTATCCCATTTAACTCCGCCGTTTGTAGTGTGTAATAAAATTCCTCCTCTCTTTACTCCGTCATCCATTTCACCTGTTACCCATCCGGTGTTTTCATCAATAAAACTTAGACCCATTAAATAATGCTTATTCGCGCCGCTCTCTTGTTTATGCCAGTTCTTACCTCCATCACTCGTTTTTAGAATTACTCCCATTTCACCTATAATGTAGCCCACGTTTTCATTTAGGAAACAAAATTCTCTAAGGTTAAAAGTGTCTGCAGGTAAAGTCTGTCGTTTCCATGTTTCCCCACCATCATTTGAATGATAAATATAATTTATTCCTATAGCCCAGCCATGAAGTGAGTCGGAAAATTGAATTCTATTGAAACCAGAATCAGCATCTGTTTCAATGACTCGCCAATCATATTCAGATACTTGTGGTAAATTAAATATCAAGGGAAATAAAGATATAATTAGTAAAAAAGAGTACTTCATATTTTCTCCCGCATTGAAAATATACTCTATTGAGAACGCTTAAACCTCAACAAAAATAGTAAAGATTTATTTAGTTAACCAATAATTCACGCTTAGCAGTTAAATTGTTTCAGATGATGATCCAGATGAATATAAATCAGTCGTCCCCATTGGTCAAAATTCATTTTGCCAAATGCAGGATGGACAGGCAGACTTTCTGTTGCCGGTTTTGCAACAAACTTATTTATTTTTTCTACAAGTATTTCTTTGTCACCATTAATATTTGTAACCGGTGTTCCGCCTTCTCCCTGCTTTAATTCTTTAAATGTTTCAACTTTTCCTTTGGGAGCCGGCAGTCCCCATAAGACTAATGTTCTAAGTACTGCACTTTTAACAACATTATTGTTATAGCCGGATTTTTTTTCTCCAAGTGCAAGACGAATCTTATCTGCAGAATGACAAAGCATTTCATTCGGATCCATCTTTCCCCATAACCTTGTGCTGTCCATCGCAACTTTATTTATCCTTGCAAGGATTTGTTGCCTGTCGTTTTCATTAAGAATGTTCCTCATCTTTACTCTCCGGAATATTTATTGTTCTTAAAAGAAATTCCGCATTTCGTTTTAATCCTTTCAGTTTGGCTCTGCTTACAGGGCTGTCAAAAAATCTTTCATCAAATTCATCCTGGCTCATATTAAGTACTTCTTCCAAATTGATTTCAACATTTCCTTTCCTTGGTTGAAAATCCTGGTTAGCCGCTTCTGTTGCAAATTTTTTATTCCACGGACAAACATCCTGGCAAATATCGCACCCGAACATCCAGCCGTTAAATTTTCCTTCAAACTCTACAGGAATTTCTCCTTTGTTTTCAATTGTTAAATATGATATGCATTTGTTTGAGTCGACAACATAATCTTCCACAATCGCATTTGTAGGGCAGGCATCAATACATTTTGTACAGTTACCGCAGTAGTTTTGTATAGGTTCATTGAAATCGAAATCATAATTTGTAATTAATGTAGCAAGAAAAATCCAGCTTCCAAGCTGCCTGTTTATAATATTTGAATGCTTACCCATCCAGCCTATTCCTGCACGAACAGCCCAGGCTTTGTCCATAACGGGACCGGTATCAACAAATGATTTTGCATCAAAGGTTACATCAAGCTTCTTAAGTGAACCGATAAGTTCATCAAGCTTTTCCCAGATTATAAGATGATAATCTTTTCCCCATGCATACCTTGAAATTTTTCCTGATGAGATATTTCCCTGATGCTGAACATCAGTATAGTAATTCATTCCAAGCGAAATAATACTTTTTGCTTCCGGTAAAATTTGTTTAACATCTCTACGTTTTTCAAGATTCCTTTCCATGTATATCATACCGGAGTTATAATTCTGCCACAACCAGTTTTCCAATGCCTGAAATTCATAATCAAGTAAATCGGCTTTTGTAAAACCAGCAATATCAAAACCAAGCCGCTTTGCTTCTTCGGTTACTATTTCTTTTGTAATGGGCATGCTACCAATTCAATTTCTTCTCAATGATATTAACAAACACATCATCACCAATAATTTTCACTTCGTAACTGTCTAATCCTTTTCTGCCGGTCTTCATTTTTCCATCTTTAAGATTAAACTCCCAACCGTGCGCCGGGCAAATTACATAACCATCTTCAATAAAGCCATCGTAAATTAATGCCGCGTGCTGATGCGGGCAGGAATTCTGCAATGCATAAACTCTACCTTCAACTTTGAATACTGCAATTTCAACATCATCAACAAGAAATTTTCTTCCTGCATTTTCTTTCAGATCATTTAATTTACAGACCTTAACGAAGTCTTCCGTTTCATAATTCATTTAATTTCTATTATCTCTTTAATTGAAAAACTTTTATCTGTCCGCTTAACCGTTGCACATTTAACTAAGAGATCGTGTTCAAAAATTAGTTGCCAATTTTCGTCTGCGGCTTTTGCAAGTATATATTTCTTTTCTTCAAGAGTAACAAGCGGCTGAAGATCGTAACCCATTATATAAGGTAAATGAATATGAGATGAAAACGGAAGCAAGTCGCCACAATACAATATTGTATCTGATGAATCCGAAATTTTTATCAGCTGCTGACCGAAGGTATGACCATGAATGTTTATCAATGATATTTCATCGTCGAAATCCTCATCATCATTTAATAATTTAATAACACCTTCTTTAGCAAGAGGTTCAAAATTATCTTTTATGTAGCTGCCCCTGTCGCGTTCGGATGGAGACATTGCCCAGTTAAAATTCTTTTTCCTAATGTAATAAGCTGCGTTGGTAAAAGTAGGAATAATTTTTCCATCAATAATTCTTGTCGATCCGCCTGTATGATCGAAATGAAGGTGAGTTAAAATAACATCGGTTATTTGCTCTGCCGTTATTCCGTATTGTTTAAGTGTTTCGATTATTCCAATTTCATTTTGTTCAATGTTATAAATCGATTTTGATTTTTCTTCCCATTTATTTCCAAGTCCGGTATCAACTAAAATTTTCTTATTATCATATTCAAGCAGAAGGCAGTTAGCAGACAGAGTAACCCTGTTTAACTCATCTGCAGGATTAGTTTTTTGCCACAACGGTTTTGGGATTATTCCGAACATCGCACCTCCGTCCAGTGCAAAGTTTGCCGTTTGTAAAACTTT
>QZKB01000085.1 GCA_003599415.1 Ignavibacteriales bacterium
GTGAAATTGCCTCATAAAAGTGTTTTAATAACTTACCTTAATAAAGCTGAAGAAATAATTCAGTTCTGCAAGAAACTTAATGTTAAAATAGTTCAACTTCATGGCAGCATTAGTAAAGAGGAATTAAAGAAAACAAAAGAACTTCAACCTGGTCTTGAAATTATTAAAAGTCTTGTTGTGCATGAAAATAATTTAAGTGAATTGGAAAAAACGCTGGAGGAATTAAGTCCCTGGCTTGATGCATTTATTACAGATACATTCGACCCAACGACAGGCGCTTCCGGTGCAACTGGTAAAACACACGACTGGAAAATCAGCAGAAGATTAATTGAATTATCTCCGAAGCCGGTTATTATAGCAGGCGGATTAAATCCGGGTAATGTTAAACAGGCAATCCTGGAAACACACCCTGCCGGAGTTGATGTACATACTGGGATAGAAAATTCCGATGGAAGGAAGAGCTACGAACTAACAAAGAAGTTTATTAAACAAGCGAAAGAAGGATTTTCATTATTATTGAAAACTACTTCCTGAAGATGTAAATACTTTTCTCAATCAAATCGTTCCGGGGTAAATAGTATGTTTAGGAATATTATCCCCTGTGTAAAAAATCGAGTATTCTTAAAAACATTTCTCTAAGGTTTTCAAATTGCTTCCGTAGTTTATGTTGTCTCAAAAAAATCCTGGCAGGATTTTAGTTGATCAAAGAATATTTTTTTTAATTACCCGTACAATATTATTTTTTTTTATATTACAGCCAAATAATTTTCATGTAGTACAACCAACAGGAGGTACATATGCATCGCAAGATTATATTATTCCTTCCATTAACCGCACTTACAATTTTCTTTTTCTTCTCAGTTAACTTACTCGAAGGTCAGGTAAAAGCGAAAAAACATTTTCAATTTAATTCCCAACAGATTGAAAGGTGTCGCGGACACAATCTTCTGCAGCATTATCTTCCGGATAAAAAAATAAGTGAATTTGAAAAGCCTCCAAACCAACTCTCCAATGTAAAAAATCTCCCTCATAATTTTTCTGAACAAATTACTGATTCCCGTTTATTAAATAAAAACAACGAAACGATATATCTCGTTGATACTGTGGTTGTATATTCAACAACAGATACAACCCGGTTTATTTACACTTATAATGATGTGGGGCAACAGCTTACATGTCTTGTTGAACAATGGAAAAACGGTCAGTGGGTAGCGGACACCAGAACTACTTATACCTATGATACAAATAAAAATCCACTTACTGAACTTGATGAAAAGTGGGAGAATAGTCAATGGATTAAAACAAGTGATGGTACATATACATATGATGCAAACGGAAATGAGATATCTTATTTGTATGAAGAGTGGGAAAACGGACAAATGATTGATGGATATCGTTCTTCTTATGCTTACGATGCGAACGGGCGTATTATTTTATATACTGGTGAATACTGGTCTGAAAACCAATGGATATACTATACCCGGGAAACTATGACTTATGATGCAAATGGTTACCGGACCTCCTATTTGTATGAGGAATGGGAAACTGATCATTGGAAAAATGATTACAGGTATACTTATACTTATGATGTTAATGGAAGCATGCTTACTGAGCTGGATGAAGAATGGGAGAATGATCAATGGGTAAATTATTCACGTAGTACTTATACATACGATGCCAACGGCAATCAACTTACTTCTACGTATGAAGAGTGGGAAACTGATCATTGGGTAAACTCTACGCGTTTTACTTATCTATATGATATAAATGGTAATTGGATAGGTTCTCAGTATGAGTATTGGGAAAATGATCAATGGGTAAATAACTTCCGTTCTACATTTGTATTAAATTCAGAAGGTCAGGTTCTTTCACGATTGTATGAATTCTGGGTGGTAAATCAATGGGTAAATTTTAACCGCTATACTTTTACTTATGATGCAAATGGTAACCAGCTTTCTTATTTAAATGAAAATTGGGTGAACAATCAATGGGAAAATAGCGGACGCGCAAATTATACATATGATGAAAACGGAAATACTATTTTGTATTTTGCTGAAGAATGGAAAAACTCCTCCTGGGTACCACGGGATTATTATTTTTCCACTTATGATGATGCCGGAAATTATAATTCTTTTTATGGTTACAGAATTTCTGTCCATTATAAAATACTTGCAACAGAAGTAAAAGATGAGGGTTTAGTTACACCCGCATATTTTAGGTTGCATCAGAATTATCCTAATCCGTTTAATCCTGTAACAAATATTAGTTATGATGTACCCAAAGAAGGACAAGTAACAATAAAGATCTATAATACTCTTGGAATGGAAGTAACAATTCTGGTAAATGAATTTAAGCAAGCAGGCAATTATAAAATATTATTTGATGCAAGCAGTCTACCAAGCGGAGTTTACTTCTATAAATTAGAATCGGGCAATTATTCATCTGTAAAGAAGATGGTATTGTTAAGATGAGATGAAAGAACATATTGAAATAAAGATTTTTATTTAGTACAGAAGTACTTGGTCTTAGCTATTACCATTACAAGGTTGCTTTGATTAGCAAGGCAACTTTGTAGAAAACTTTTCATTTTATGAATAATAAATTATAATCTTTAGGAAAAAAGTAGTCGAATAAAACAATCAGAGTTTATGGTTCAGAACAGCAATAAAACGATATCGTAAACATGAGATTTTTTTTAAGTTATTTTGCTTTAATCATTTTTTTATCCTTAAATACTTATTCTCAGGATAATATTTGTCTTTACTTCCCAATGGATATTCATTTACAGTCTACTTATCGTGAAAAAACTACTTCAAGAATAAGAGCATCCCTCATTTCCGATACAATGAGAATTAATAATCAGCTCTATTATAAACTCTCACCGTACGGTTCACCAAATACTTTTATTGATTATTGGCTAAGGCCAACAGAAAATTCGGTTTTATTGTTAAATGAAGATGATTCCACGGAATCTGTTTTGTTTGATTTTTCTGCTGTTCCAAACCAGGGCTGGTCAACATTTATTTCAGATATTTCCGGATTTAACCAATGTTTCTGGGGAGATTCCATTGTTTTTATAAACAACTGTGATTCAATAGTTACGGCAAACCGCACCTTTTATTATTGTTTTCATTTCAGGCACTATAATTCTTCTTGCAGGGATGCCGGGTTAGCTGATACATGGTTTGCCCGTGACTTTGGTATTGTTCAATATAAAGAAATAACAATTGGAGGTCCTGAAAGCTGGGATTTAGTTCTAAGTCCTCCGGACACTATCTTGATTGCAGGAATTTATGATGTCATTGGTAATCCTTGTTTAACTAATCCATGCGTACCGGGAGTTGTAAGTATAGTTACCTCCAATGATACAAATTATGTATTAACACAAAAAGATATTTGGTTTCAGGGCGATTTTTCCTGGAAAGGATATAGCCCGATTCCAGGTGATATGGTTATGGCAAAAGGAATTATTACAAAGAGAAATGATATCAATAGGAAAGAATATTTGACGCTAGAGATAATAGAATTTGAAAAGTATTTACCAACGTTTATTGATGGAATGTCTGACAAATTGAAAGATGATAATTTTATTCTGATGCAGAATTATCCTAATCCGTTTAATCCTGTAACAAATGTCAGTTATGAAATGCCAAATGACGGACAGGTAACGATAAAGATTTATAATACTCTTGGAATGGAAGTAAAGACATTGGTAAATGAGTACAAACAAACCGGGTTTTATAAAGTATCGTTTGATGCAGGTGATTTAGCTAGCGGAGTTTATTTTTGTGAATTGGAATCAGGGAAATTTACTTCAATAAAGAAGATGGTATTGCTAAGGTAGATCGGTTACCTCGATACGTTCCGAATAAATTTGGGACACTCGGTAACCTTTTTTCTATGGTTGTTGAGTATCCCGATTTAATCGGGAGTATCGAAACAACCTTTGCACTATACCTATCAATCTTAAATACGAATCATCAGTAAACCGGCAAATTATTTTAGTGACGCAAACTTGTACTTTATCTAAGAAAAATTCTTACATTTAGGTCGGCATCTGTAAATAAAATTAAATTCTGTCGTGAAAGTAAAATTTCAATCAAATATAAATGCTGTTCTGTTTTTAATAATCATTAGCTGCAATTTAATTTCGGCTCAAACTAAAACTTATCATTATTTACCTGTAGCAAATAAAACGCTCGGCATCTGGCCGGATACTGACACCTGGATGAATAATAAGTTTGCCGTGCTACATGATAAATGGGGTTTCTCTAAAGTTCTAATTGTATCGTCCTCACCTGGAGTTGATTATTCATTTATGTATAATAATGCTCTTGCTGCCGGGTTCAACATGGATAATTTACTTCTTGTAATCTGGCGATCAAATTATCAATATGCAATAGATAATTTTCCTTCAAAATATTATTACATTGGTGAGGCAGTTGAACATGATTGCGCAGGTCAGCCCACAGTTGGCGACAAATTATATTCCGCTACCGAACTTTCAACAATATCTCAATATATTAAGTCAAAACGTCCCGCTTCCAAACTAGTGATTGATGGTTACAAAAGATGTAGCCATTTAATAATTGCAGGCGGTATTGCGGATAAAATATTGTACTCCTCTTATGTTAATTGGAACAGTACAGGTTTACCGGTATGTCATGTAAATATTGGCTGGGGAGATAATTGGGAAAGTCCCTGGCTTGAAGGAGCAGGTAACCAATCCGATAGCTGGAGAGATATGAAGCAAAAGTTCGGCAGTAAATTTTCCTGGAGCTGGATGCACGCCAATGGTGATGATTATTTTGATCTCTTTAGAACAGCAAATGAATTAGGTTTGGAAACAATATGGCTTTATTCATATGATCTGGTAGACCCTGCTAAACTGGAAATCTTCTGTAATGCTGCTGCAAATGCAGGCTGGCTGCAAAAAGTAGAGGATGCTAACGTTCAGACAGTTGATATCAGTATTACTTATCCATCAAGCCCGGCTCCGTTAAAACTTGGTGAAAGTATAACAACCTCTGGCACCATAAGCGGAAGTGGAAGCGGTATTGTAAATTATAAATGGCAGTGGAAAAAACCGGGAGCCGTAAATTTTGAGGACATAACGGGAGTAATAGAAGCTGTTACAATGACAAACGGAACTGCTGATATCCTTAGTGTTATTTCAAATCCATTTACAGAAATTGGTGCATATACATTTCGGATAATTACAACAATTCCAAATACTATTACATCAAATGAACAGCAGGTAATTGTGGAATTGAATAAACCCGATTTACGAATTTCTTATATAAGTTTAAATAAACAGGAAGTTTTTGCGGGTGACCAGGTAACAATAAGTTACAGAGTTGAAAATATTGGTCTCGGTAAAGCAGAAGCATCACGAGTTGGTTTTTCTTATAATCCAACACCTTATGCACCGGATTATTTTTTAGACTTTGCCGATGAATCAATTATTCAACCAGGAGCTACTACGGCAACAAGGACTAAAGTGATAACTATTCCTGATGATTGGGAAACCGGAATTTATTATATGATTGCATTTGCAGATTATCAGAATGTATTAGCTGAATCTAATGAAGGAAATAACAGAAGCAGCACACAAATAAATTTTTTACAATCTTGTGATATCAGTGGTGCAGTACTTTATGATGGGATTCCTGAATTTGGATTGGCTAATTGTAACATAAGAATCAAAAACAACGAAAATTTAATTACATATACTAAAACAAGCGATGCAAATGGGAATTTTACATTTACAAATATTCCCTACGGAGAATACAGTATATCTTTTCAAAGTAATTTGGCGTTAAGCAGTGTTAATGCAGCAGATGCACTTCAGGTTGTTAAATATTATGTTGGAATGACTGAGCTGGATGAATTCCAATTAATTGCTGCAAATGTTAATAACAATAAAGTTGTTAACAGCGGAGATGCACTATTAATCCTTCAGAGATATCTTGGAATAATAACTGTATTTCCAAACAACAAACCGGACTGGCTGTTTAACTACCCGACTTCTCATTTTATTGTAAATCAACCTCAGAAAAATCTGACAATCAAATGTATTGAATCAGGGGATGTGAATAAGTCATTTAAAATTGAAAATGAAGTGATTGATGATGATATATAAATGAAAGACGGACTAAATCCGGTAGTAGTTTTATGACAAAATCTGGTTTAATATGATGACAAACCTAAAAGTATTTAAATATTATCTTATCTTTTTCGTTTTTATAAACTATTCTTTTATTCACGCTCAATCCTCCGGTACATATTATATTCCTGTAGCAAATAAAACAATTGCAATCTGGCCTGATGAAGATACCTGGAATAATAATAAGTTTGCTCCGCTTCATAATAAGTGGGGTTTTTCAAAAGTACTAATTAATTCATCTACTCCGGTTTATGACCGCTCAGCACAATATATAAATGCAATTGCCGGAGGTTTCGATGTAAATAATCTTATGATGATTATCCACAGGGATAATTATCAGTTTGTTGTAGATAATTTCCCGAGCTACTACTATTACATTGGTGAATCAGTTGAACATAAATGTAACGGTACTCCTACAGTTGGTGACCAGCTTTATTCCGACGCCGAACTAAGACAGATCTCCAACTATATAAAATCTAAAAGACCTTCCTCCAAATTGGTAACCGATGGATATAAAAGATGCAGTCATTTGATTATTGCCGGTGGAATTGTTGATGAGATGCTTTATTCATCGTATGTAAACTGGGATGAACTAAATGTTCCAATCTGCAATACCAATATTCCATGGGGAGACGATGTTGAAAATCCATGGCTGGAAGGTTCCAGTAATCAATCAGATAGCTGGAGAAATATGAAACTAGTTTTCGGCAGTAAATTTTCAATGAGCTGGATGCATGCTCAGGATGATGAATATGATGCGTTGTTTCAAACAGCGACTGCACTTGGATTAAAAACCATCTGGTTATATTCTTATGATAAGGTTGATTCCGCCAGACTTCAAATCTTTTGCGATGCTGCTGTTAAAGCAGGGTGGCTGCAGAAGATTGAACCGGAACCACCTTTCGAAGTTCAGACGGCAGCGATTAATATATCATATTCTTCAAGCCCTGCTTCATTAAAGCTCGGTGAAAATATTACAACTTCAGGCAATCTGACTGGAAGCGGAAATGGTACAGTAAGCTATAAATGGCAATGGAAAAAACCGGGCAGTTCAGTTTTTGAAGATATAACCGGCTCGATAGAAACGACAACTATGACTGACGGGAGTGCAGAAATAACTAGTTCATCCGGCAATCCTTTTACTGAAACCGGAGTTTACACTTTCCGGATTATAACTACGAATCCAAATGAAATAACCTCGAATGAAATACAAATTGTTGTAGAATTAGCTCAGCCTGATTTAATAATATCGTCAGTTACGCCTGATAAAAATTCTTATCAGTCAGGAGAACAGGTTACAATAAATTATATTGTCACGAACCAGGGGAACAAAGAAGCCGGAGCTTCAAGAGTTGGATTTTATTACAGCACCATACAAAACTCGCCCGATAATTTTTTAGACTTTGCTAATGAATCAGTATTAGCTGCAGGAGCATCAACACCAATAAGAACAAAAATACTTACACTACCTTCCAGTTTAACATCAGGTACATATTATATAATTGTAACTGCAGATTATTTAAATGAAGTGACCGAATCCAACGAGGGGAACAACAATAACAGCTCACAGATATACGTAACAAAATTTGAAGTACAGAATATTATCATTGAATTAACTTATCCATCTATTCCTGCTACTTTAAAGTTGGGAGAAAATATTACAACATCCGGAACAATAACCGGCAGTGGTAGTGGAAATGTATCTTACAAATGGCAATGGAAGAAACCCGGTAGTTTGGTTTTTGAAGATATAACAGGAGTAATAGAAACTTCAACGATGTTAAACGGCAGTGCAAACATTGGCAGTTCGGCTATCAATCCTTTCAGTGAAGTTGGCACTTATACTTTTAGAGCTATAACTATAAATCCAAATAGTGTTACATCAAATGAAAAACAAGTTACAGTTGAAATTGGTCAGCCTGATATTTCAATTCCCACTATGAATTTAAATAAAAGCTCGGTGCAAACCGGAGAACAGATTATAATTAATTATGTTGTTTCTAACCTGGGCAATATAACGGCAGCAGCTTCGAAGGTGGGATTTTATTATAGCACTACACAAAACTCTCCCGATAACTTCTTAGGATATGCAGACGAATCAAATTTAACAGCAGGAGTTTCAACTCCCTTAAGAAATAAAACGGTAACAATACCGACAAACTTAACAGCAGGCACTTATTATATTGTTGTTGTTGGAGACTATCCGAATGAACTGGCAGAATTCGATGAATTGAATAATATAAATAGCAGACAGGTGAATGTAACAAAATTTGAGATACAGAATGTTGCAATAGAATTAACATATGCAGCAAGTCCTGCTGCATTAAAACTTGGTGAAAGTATAACTACATCAGGAATAATAACCGGAAACGGTAACGGAACAGTAAATTATAAGTGGCAATGGAAAAAACCGGGCAGCTTAACCTTTGAAGACATAACCGGAGTTAATGAATCTGCAACAATGTTAAATGGAACTGCAAATCTAATCAGCTCAGCTTCAAATCCATTTACGGAGGTTGGTACCTATACGCTTCGTATAATTACAACTTCTCCAAATACTGTAACATCAAATGAAAAAGTAATTACAGTAGAATTGACTCAGGCTGATTTATCAATCTCTTCTTTTAGTTTAGATAAGAGTTCTGTTCAATCAGGCGAACAGGTAACTATAAGTTATATGCTGACAAATCCTGGTAATGGAAATGCGGGAACTTCGAAGACAGGTTTTTATTACAGCACTTCGCAAACTTTGCCCGAATATTTTTTAGGCTATTCGGATGAATCAGCATTAGCACCTGGTACTTCAACATCAACTAATACTAAAATAATAACTATACCCAATACATTAACGACAGGTATTTATTATATAATCGCGGTTGCCGATTATCAGAACGTAATAATTGAATCTGACGAAACAAACAACTTCAATAATGCTCAACTTAGCGTGACTAAATTTTTAGTAGGTAATATTACAATAGAAGTAAACTCTTCTTCAAATCCTGTTGCGTTAATTCCCAGTGAAAGCATAACAACTTCCGGTACAATTACGGGTAGTGGTAACGGTACAGTAAATTATAAGTGGCAGTGGAAAAAACCTAATAGTGCTGCGTTCGAAGATATAACCGGTGTTGTAGAAACAACAACAATAATAAATGGAAATGCGATTATACCTAGTACGACAAGTAATATATTTACATCGGTGGGAATATATGTAGTCCGGATTATAACTACTGAACCGAATGCTGTCGCTTCCAACGAAATACAAATAACAGTTACAGCAGCACAGCCGGATTTGATAATATCTACCATTGGACTTGATAAGAGTAGCATTCGTCCTGGCGAAAAGATTAATGTTAGCTATGTTGTTGAAAATAATGGGAATAGCATTGCCGGGGTATCCAGAGTTGGTTTTTTTATAAGTGCGACACAAAATTCGACTGGTAATTTTATTGAATATGTAAATGAAATAAGTTTAAACGCAAGTGAAGCAACACCTACAAGAACAAAAACCCTGACGATACCAGCAGACTATTCAAATGGAACGTATTACATTTTTGTGGTGGCAGACTATCTTAATGAAATAACAGAATCTGATGAAGTTAATAACGGCAGCAGTGCGCAAATAATTATTCAGTCAACATTATCAACTATAAGCGGAAGGATAATTTATAACGGCACTGTGGAATTCGGGTTATCTGATTGTACAATAAAGTTGACCAATTTTACCAATACAAATAGTTATTCTGCAGTCTCTGATATAAGTGGTAACTTTTCTTTAATTGATATTCCTTACGGTCAATATAATATTTCCTTTGTACCCCAGACAAATATTAAGAGCGTTAATGCAGCAGATGCATTATTAGTAGTAAGATATTTTGCTGGTCTGGAAATTCTTGATGAACTTCAGTTACTTGCAGCAAATGTTAATAACAATAATCTTGTTAACAGTGGCGATGCATTATTAATATTACAAAGGTATCTTGGAGTAATAAATGAATATCCCAACAATAAACCTGATTGGGTATTCTCATTTACAGATGATATTTATATTGTAAATCAGCCTGGACAGCAATTGGTTATTTACTGCCTTTCAACCGGTGATGTTAACAGGTCTATGCAACGGTAAATATGTAATTGCTTAATAGATTATTGATTTATCAAAAGAATTTATTCCGGTTTTAAAAAAAATAAGAGAGAGATATCCAAATAAGTATCTGCAATGAAAATTTCTAAGCAGATCAATGGTTAAATTTTTTAATAAACGGGATGCTACATTTAATAATATTTATTAACTTTTTGAACAGAAAATGGAAATTCTTTTTATTGTTAAGGAGAAAAATAGATGGCAACTAATTCCTCATTTCAAAATGAAATAAAACCTGTTGGGAAAAAAGTAATAATAATTGGTGCCGGACCTGGTGGGCTCGCAGCCGGTATGCTGCTCGCTGCAAAAGGCTATTCAGTGGACATTTATGAAAAACACAGACAGGTAGGTGGCAGAAATTCTTATTTCAAACTGGGAGAATATACTTTTGATATTGGTCCAACATTTCTAATGATGAAAGATGTGCTTGAATCTATTTTTGAAAAGTGCGGGAAAAAATTAGAAGACTTTGTCGATGTTATCAGACTCGATCCAATGTACCGTCTTAAATTTGCAGACGGCAGAGAACTTTATCCTTCACCGGATAAAGAAAAAATGAAACAGACAATGGAAAAATTTTCCAAGAATAGCTTTAACGGTTACCTGAAATATCTTGAGAAGGAAAAAAAGAAATATGATAAGCTGATTCCATGTCTTTCAATTCCTTATTGTAAAAAGAGTGATTTCCTGTCAAAGAATTTAATTGCTGCTATCCCATATCTTGATGCACATACAAGTCTCTATGGAGTTCTCTCAAGATATTTTGATGACCCGGATACAAGAATAGCTTTTACATTTCAGGCTAAGTATATCGGTATGTCTCCGTGGACTGCTCCAGGTACATTCAGCATCATATCATATATTGAACACGGCGGGGGAATATATCATGTGACAGGTGGATTGAATAAGCTTTCTAATGCGATGGCTGAAGCATTTAAACAATCCGGTGGCAGATTGCATCTTTCATCACCTGTAAAAAAACTTATTGTTGAAAACGGTACAGCTATGGGAGTTCTTCTGGATAATGGAAAGATTGAAACAGCTGACTACGTTGTAATAAATGCAGACTTTGCACAGGCAATGCTGGATATTGTAAACCCTGCTGACAGGAAAAAATGGACAAATGAAAAATTAGCTGCGAAAGATTATTCGTGCTCTACCTTTATGCTATACCTTGGAGTAAAGAAGGAATATAAAGACATACCGCACCACAGTATTATTTTCGCAAGCGATTACAAAAAAAATGTTGATGAAATTACGAAAGAAATGATTATTTCAGAGGACTTCTCTTTTTATGTTCAGAATGCTTCTGTAAATGATAAAACACTTGCTCCTGGAGGGAAAAGTACTATCTATGTTCTTGTACCTGTACCAAATAATAAAAGTAATATTGATTGGGATAAGGAGAAATATAATTTCAGGAATAAAATTATTGAAGCTCTTGAGACGAGGGGCGGTTACTCAGGTTTGAAAGAGAATATTGAAATAGAAAAAATCGTTACTCCCAAGGATTGGAACACTGATCATTCAGTTTATCTTGGTGCCACGTTTAATCTTGCTCACAATGTTGCTCAAATGCTATACTTCAGACCGCATAACGAATTTGAAGAATTTAAGAACTGTTACCTGGTTGGTGGTGGTACTCACCCGGGAAGCGGATTGCCAACTATTTATGAATCCGGTAGAATTTCTGCCGAGATGATAATGAATAAGGATGGAATAAAATTGTGAAAATAAAAGTAATTATTTTCTTCACTTTATTCTTTTTCATTGCTTCGTTTGATGAAGTTACGGGGAATGATAGTATAACTGTAATTGTTAATGTTGAAGGATTCAGAAGTTCCGAAGGAATATGCCGGCTTTTATTATTTAAATATGAAAAAGGTTTTCCGGATGAACCTTCAGATGCTGAACTGATGCTTAGCGGTAAAATACAGAATGGAAAAACAAAATTTACCTTTAGTGTAATTCCCGGTAAGTATGCAATATCAATTCTTCACGATCAGAACTCAAATCAAAAGATGGATAAAACCTGGTATGGTAAACCAAAGGAGGGTTTCGGTGTATCAAAAAATCCTGAAATAGGATTTGGTCCACCTGAATTCGAAGAAGCGACATTAATTCTTAATGAAAAAAATAATAGTGTACTAATCAAGTTAAACTATCTTTAAGCAGGTCTTATGAACGTAATTTCTTTCCTGAGATTAATTTATATGATATATGGAGGCAAAAAACCCGATGCCGAAAAGATACAAAAAATGGGTTTGCTGGCAGTTAAGCTTGGGCAGGTCCATGCATTAAGGATTGATTTTCTTAACGAGGAGACCTGTTTAGAACTAGCTAAACTTTACCGGGCAACCATACCAATTAAATCAGAAGATGCTCTTAAAAACATTAATCGTGATAATTTCATATGGGTTGATGAGAAACCGCTCGCGAGTGCTTCAGTTGGACAGGTATATAGAGCTAAACTTAAATCAGGTGAAGAAGTTGTCATTAAAATTATTAAAGCTGATTTTAAAAAGAAGTTTGAAAAAGA
>QZKB01000056.1 GCA_003599415.1 Ignavibacteriales bacterium
AGGAAATATTGAAGAAAAATTTAATGAAATTGATCCAACTGCTGTTAAATACGCCCTTAACCTCTTAACGGAAATTAAAAAAGCCGCAAAGATTAAGGATAAAATTTCTCTTCAAGATATTATGCTATTCCAAAATATGATTTATAAAGATGAAGAGACTCAAGCTACAGAAGAATTTGAGCTTGTTGCCGATGCAATTGAGAAAGCTATTGTTCAATTAAACCAAATGAGAGAGGCTGAGGGTACAGAATTAGAAAAAGATCTTAGAAAAAGAATTGCTCTCATCCAAGATTCATTGATTGGTATTGAAAATAGAAGTGAGCAGAGCATTAAAGATCATTTTGAAAAATTAAAAGATCGCGCAAAACAAATTCATAACGATTGGGCAGATAATGAGCCAAGATTGAATATGGAATTGGCATTACTAGCCGAGAGATCAGACGTTACCGAAGAATGTGTACGATTACGAAGTCATATTAAAATGTTTCTTGAATCCCTTGAAAAATCTGATGATGCCGGAAGAAGATTAAATTTTATAACTCAAGAGATGAACAGAGAAGCAAATACAATTAATAGTAAAACGGTATCTTCCGAAATTTCACATCATGGAATTTTTATAAAGGAAGAACTTGAAAAAATTAGAGAACAGATTCAAAATATTGAGTAACTGTGATTAATAATAACGCTAAATTATTTGTCTTTTCTGCTCCGAGCGGTACTGGTAAAACTACTATTATTCAAGATGTTCTTTCGAATAATCCGGAGTTTGTTTTTTCAATATCTGTTACCACAAGAAAACAAAGAAAGGGTGAAATAGATGGAGTGCACTACTACTTTGTTGACGAAGCTCAGTTCCTAAAAAATATTGAAGAAGATAAATTTATTGAATGGGAAAAGTTTTACGATTATTATTACGGTACTTTAAAAGAAACTATAAATCTAAATCTTAAGGCTGGTAGAACAATTGTTTTTGAAGTTGATGTTAAAGGTGCTCTTAAAATTAAAAAGCAATATCCTTCTGCAGTTCTAATTTTTATTGCACCACCAAGTATGGAAATTCTTAAAGAAAGATTGGTAAAGAGAAATACAGAAACCGAAGAGGATTTGAGAAAACGAATTGAAAGATCGGAATTAGAAATGAGTTTTAAGGATAATTTTGATTATGTTGTAACCAATCTTGAACTTGAAATCGCAAAAGAAGAAGTGAAGAAAATAATAGAAAATGAAACCATGGAGGTAAAAAATGGCAATTAAACCGATTAATCTTTCTACTATAAAGAAGAGCATTCCTAATCTTTATGAAAGTGTGATTGTTGCCGCAAAAAGAGCTCGCAAATTGAATGATGACCAAAAACTCGAGTTTAGTCAGTTGTTGGGCACAATGAATGCCGGGCATGAAGATGATTTTGAGGATAGAGAAAACCCGGAACAATTCAAACTATCTCTCGAATTTGAGAAACGGGAAAAACCACACATTAGAGCTTTGCAAGAGTTAGTTAAGCACGATATTGAATACAGATACAAAAACGAAAAAGAAATTAAGTAGTATTCGCTGAAAATCGGATAATTAGTGAATCAGTAATTCGGAATTGAAAATAGTTACAAATGCTTTTTATGAGCGGAGTATTTTATAAAACTCCGCTTTTTTTTGTTTTACTAAGTAATTATTAAGATAATTTTTTAACTTCTCTAGTAAATCTTCAAAAATTGGATTTTAACATTGCTTGCTGATATAAAAAAGGGCATTATTGAATCGTTGAAAGATCAGCGCGATATTTTTGGTGATGACCTTTATGAAAAATTTAATTCCATTCCAATTTCAGAATTAAATATGAACAATACTCATGAACCATCACAAAAAGAAGACAAAATGGAATCGTTTCAGAACGCAAGTAATTTAGAAGATCTAAATCAACTCATTTGTAATTGCCTTAAATGTGATTTAGGAAAAACAAGAACTAAATTTGTTTTTGGTGTTGGTAATCCAAATGCCAATGCGATGTTGATCGGCGAAGCCCCGGGCGCGGATGAGGATAAACAGGGAGAACCCTTTGTTGGGAGAGCCGGAAAATTGTTGAATGATATTCTAAAGGCAATTAATCTATCAAGAGAAGAAGTTTATATCGCTAATATTTTAAAATGCCGCCCACCAGGAAACCGTGATCCACTTCCTTCTGAAATGGAAACTTGCATCCCTTATCTCCAAAAACAAGTTGATCTGATTAAACCAAAGGTAATTTTATGCTTGGGGAGAATTGCGGCTAATGGGCTGTTGAATAAAAAATTACCCCTTTCAGGATTGCGCGAAACAACCCACGAGTTTGCTGGAATTCCTGTTATTGTAACTTACCATCCTGCCGCATTACTTCGAAATCCCAATTGGAAAAGAGGATGCTGGGAGGATGTTCAAAAATTTAAAAAATTATTAGATGAATTAAGCTGATTGTTATGGCAAAAAAATCAAAAGAATCATTCGATATTGAAAAATTAAAATCCTCTTCCAAACTTCCTCCATCAGCTGTAGAAGTAGAAACGGCTGTGTTGGGGGCCATGCTTCTTGATGAAAACTCAATTCCTAAAGCTGTTGAAGTACTTACTGCCGACGCGTTTTATGATCCTCGAAATAAAATAATTTTTGAGGCTATTGTATCATTATATGAATCGAATGAACCGATTGACACTGTCTCGGTTTATGAAGAATTAAAAAAAGCCGGTAAGGTAGAGGATGTTGGCGGAGCCGCATTTATAAGTAAACTTACACAAGATGTTTCCTCTGCGGCAAATATTGATTACCACGCGAGAGTTGTTCTCGAAAAATATATTCTCCGGCAATTAATTTCTTCTTCTCTGGAGATAGCGGATCTAGCTTATAAAGGTCACGATGATGTGTTTGATTTACTCGATTCAGCGGAATCAAAAATTTTCCAAATCTCTGAAGCGGGAATTAAAGAATCATTCAAGTCGATGGATAAAGCGGTAAATGAAGCATGGGAATTAATTGAAGCAATCCACGCAAAAAAGATTTCCACTTTTTCAGTTCCTTCCGGTTTTTTTGAGCTTGATGAATTACTAGGAGGATTCCAGAAATCCGATTTAATAATAGTTGCGGCTCGTCCCTCAATGGGTAAAACCGCATTTGCGATGTCCGCAATAAGAAATTCAGCTATCGATCATAACATTCCAATTGGTGTTTTCAGCCTCGAAATGGCAACTATTCAACTTGTAACAAGATTAATATCTGCCGAGGCTCGAATTAACGCACACAACCTTAGAACCGGAAAGTTTAGAGCTGAAGAAGGCGCAAAGGTAAGTAGGACTGTATATAAACTTAAAAAAGCTCCAATATACATTGATGATTCCCCTTCTATTACAATATTGGAATTACGAGCCAAAGCAAGACGGTTAAAAAATGAAAAAAATGTTGGAATGATTGTGGTGGATTATCTTCAATTAATTCATCCTTCAAATAATATGGAAAGCAGAGAGAGGGAAATATCAACAATTTCGAGATCTCTGAAAGCCCTTGCGAAAGAACTTAATATTCCTGTAATAGCATTATCACAGTTAAACCGTGCGGTTGAAACAAGAACTGATAAAAAACCGATGCTTTCTGATTTACGTGAATCCGGATCAATCGAGCAAGATGCCGATGTTGTTTTATTTCTTTATCGTCCTGAAGTTTATGGCATCACTCAATATACCGGTGGAGATATGAGCGGTCAATCGACTGAAGGAATTGCAGAGATTATTGTTGGTAAACAGCGTAACGGTCCGATTGGCGAAGTAAAGTTAAGATTTATAAAGGAGTACGCGCGTTTCGAAAATCTTGATAGGTTCCGAACAGAATTACCCGGTGGCGAAGAGGTTGCGCAAATTACCGCCGGCGGTGAAGAATACCCAATTTAAGGTGAACTATGAAATTCATAAAGACACTATTTTTAGTTCTACTTTTCTCACCTCTAATTTATTGTCAGGAAAATAATAATCAATTGTTCTGCAGTAAAGATTCTCAAATATTTGGCGAGAAAATTTCTTTAGCAAAAAAGAATAATTTACATACAAAAAATATCAACGAGATAATTGAATCTATTGGGAAAAGTTTTATAGGTACAAATTATGTCGCAAATACACTCGAAAATAGTGATACTGAGAAACCAATATTTTGTCTTGATGCGCTTGATTGCTATACTTTTGTGGAGGCAACACTTTCTTTATCAAGAATAATTAAGAACAACAAATCAAGTATAGATGATTATATAGCCGAAATTGAGAATATTCGTTATAGAGATGGTCAAATTAATGGGTACCCTTCGCGTCTCCATTATTTTTCCGACTGGATCTACGAAATGAATAAGCGCGGTATTTGTGAAGATATCACTAAAAAAATTGGTGGGATGATCTACTCAAATAATGTTGATTATATGAGTACACATCCAAATTCTTACAAACACTTAAAGAGTAATCCCGAAAATGTTAAAGCTCTTGCTGAAACTGAGAAAGTGATATCACAAAGAAGGTATTACTATATACCGCAGGAAAGAATAGCTCTTCTCGAGAATAAAATTGAGAGTGGTGATATTATTGGAATTACTACTAATGTTGATGGTTTAGACATTGCTCACACAGGCTTAGCCATAAAAATGAATTCGGGAAGAATTCATTTTCTACACGCGCCAAATGTTGGTTTTAAAGTTGAGATTACTAAAAAGCCCCTTTCTGAATATGTTAAAGGAAATAAAAAACAAACCGGTATTATGGTTGTGAGACCGATTAATCCATAATTTATTTTATCAATCCGAGTAGAGTTTTTACATTTTCCAAATCTTCAAGCTGTTCTTTCCCTTTTGGGGTTTCTAAAATTTTTGCAACTCCATCCAATCTTTTATCATTCATAATATTTGTAAATCCTTCTAATCCAATAAATCCTTTCCCAATATGATCATGCCTATCTACTTTTGAGCCCAATTCTTTTTTGCTGTCATTCATATGAATACATTTTAGCAATTCCAATCCCACGATCGAATCAAAATCCTTTATTACAGCATCATAGGTTTTGGGATCCTTAATATTATAGCCGGCAGCGAAAATATGCGCGGTATCAATGCAGACACACATTCTATCTTTCTCTTCCACTAAATCAATAATTTTTTTTAGGTGTTCGAAAGTATATCCAATTGCTGTTCCTTGTCCCGCGGTAGCTTCAAGCATACTTTTCACTTTAAAATTTTTTGTTTGCTCATGCGCCAAATTTAATGATTCAGCGATCATCTTAATTCCCTCATCTTCCCCTTGCCCGCCATGCGCACCGGGATGAAAATTTAAGTATGGAATTTCAAGTTGTTCGCATCGTTCAAGTTCATCAATAAAGGCTTTACGCGATTTCTCCAATATCTCGGGATTTTGAGCGCACAAATTAATTAGGTAGGAATCATGAGAGACAATAACTTTTATCTGTGACGACTTTCTTTTTTCTTTAAATGAGGAAATTTCTTTTTCCGACAATGCTTTAGAAACCCAGCGATTGTTATTCCGTGTAAAAATTTGAATTGCCGTAAAGCCAAATTCATCAGCTTTCGAAATTGCTGAATCGACACCGCCTTCAACAAATACGTGTGCCCCTAGTAACTGATCCATATTTAATCTCTCTTTCTTAATTCTAAAGCGAGCGAATAAACTTAACCGCCTTCTCATTTATGTTTTTTTTATTATTGCGACGGTGAATTTATTGAATAGGGAACAAATATGAAAATTTTTATAACCGGTGGGAGCGGAATGCTGGGGCAATATTTGAATTTGGAGCTACATAAAAAGCATGAAATACTTACTCAGTATTATTCTAATCCTGGTAACTGTACTAATTTTCCCAATGTTTGTTTAGATCTCACAAATTTTGAGCAGTTAAAAAAAGTATTTAACGAATTTAATCCAGATATAGTAATTCATACCGCCGCTGTTTCCACTCCCGAAAAAGTTGATGAACAATCATCTAAATTTGTGTACAATTTAAATGTTAACACTACGGCTAAAATTGCAGAGCTATGCAAAGTTAGTTCGTCGAAAATGATTTACACATCAACCGATTTAGTTTATGCCGGTTACAGAGGCTCGTTTTTGAAAGAAGACTCGAAGCTGATCCCCTCCTCTTTATACGCTGAAACAAAGCTGATGGGTGAAGCAAAAATAAAAGAGGTTTTTGATAACTATTTGATACTTCGAGTTTCATTGCAAATAGGATTTGGACTAAATCATTCAACAAATAATTTCCATAAATTATATAATAGTCTAAAGGAAAATAAGTCATTCAAATTATATACAGATCAATTTAGAACTCCGCTTGCCCTTCATGAATCAGCTAAAATGATCTCTTCATTAATAGAAATGGATATAGTAAGTGAAACTCTGAATTTTGGTGGAAAAGAGAGAGTTTCGAGATATGAACTTGGTGAGATTTTATGTGAGGAAGGTGGGTTTGATAAAAATTTATTAATCCCAACAACAATGGCTGACGTAAACTTAAAATATCCGGTTGCTGACGTATCCTTAAATACAACTAAACTCTCTTCATTCGGAATTAATATTGAACCGTTGAGAAATTCAATACGTACTTTACTTAAAGAAAATGAATAGAGATAAAGATTATATAAGAAGAACTTTTGAGTTAGCGAAGAATGGAGCCGGATTTGTATCTCCAAACCCACTCGTTGGTGCAGTCATTGTTAAACAAGAAAGAATAGTTGGAGAGGGATTTCATGCAAAATATGGAAATGCTCACGCGGAAGCTGATGCCATAAATAATAGATCAGAAAATCTTAAAGGGGCAACACTTTATTGTAATCTCGAACCCTGTTCACATACAAATAAACAAACCCCTCCTTGCGTTCCTTTAATTATTAAAAGTGGAATTAAAAAAGTGGTAATCTCAAATGTTGATCCGAATCCAAATGTAAATGGTGCGGGAATTCAACAACTAAGAAATGCGGGTATTGAGGTAACTACAAATATTTTGAGCGCTGAGGGGAAGGAAATTAATAAATTTTACTTCACAGCGGTTGAAAAACAGAGACCATACATAACTCTGAAACTTGCTCTATCCGCCGACGGATTTATTAATAGGGCTGAGGGTAATAGGACTAAAATTACTAGCATTGATTCAGATAAGTATGTGCATCAGCTAAGAAGTGAATTTGATTCAATATTAGTCGGGGCAAATACTGTGAAGGTGGACAATCCCCAATTAAATGTAAGATTAGTTAGTGGAAGAAATCCTATTCGAATAATTCTTGATAGTAAATTAAGTTCTCCGGTTGATTCAAAAATATTTAATGATGAGAATTCAAAAAATACAATTGTGATCTGCTCATCCAATGCAGATAAATTCAAGCTGAAACTCTTATCGGAGAAGGGAATAAAAATTCAGAATGTTGAGATGAATTCCACGGGAAAGTTTGATTTACCTGAATTACTAACATATTTATTTCATCAAAAAATAAGATCTATTTTGGTTGAGGGGGGAGCATTCGTTTTTGATCGCTTTTTTGAAAATTCTTTGTTTGACGAAATTCTACTTTTCCGTTCAAATCAATATTTCGATGCTGGATTGAAACCATCAAAAATTTCAGATACTCGCAAATTACCCCTTCACCAAATGACTCGATTAGGCGCAGACATCCTTGAAGTTTACAGAAATCCATCCTTATGAAAAGTGAGCCTTTCTTTTTAACTTTGCCCCCATGTTTACAGGAATAATAGAAGAAATAGGAGTAATCCAGAGAGTTAATTCAATCCCTGGCGGACTCAAATTCACCATCGGATGTAAGAAAATTCTGGATGATCTTAAAATTGATGATTCAGTTTCGGTTAATGGTGTGTGTTTAACTTCAATTAGGGTTGATAATGATAGCTTTGATTGTGAGGCTGTGGGCGAAACTTTAAATAAAACCACTATAAATACTCTTACAGTAAACATCAAAGTGAATCTAGAAAGAGCGGTCCGTTTGGCTGAGAGACTTGGTGGGCATTTAGTTCAAGGTCATGTTAATGGTGTAGGAATAATTACCAAAATTGTTAAGCTTGGAGATAATTATCTTCTTGCATTAAAAATACCGAATGAGTTAAAAAAATATGTAGTTGATGAAGGCTCAATTGCGATTGATGGTATTAGTTTAACAGTTGCAAAAATAATTAATGATGAAGTAGAGATTTCTGTAATCCCTCACACTTGGGCGAACACAAATCTGTCACACAAAGAACCGGGCAATAAAGTAAATATTGAAACAGATATACTTGCTAAATATGTTGAAAAAATTCTGAGTGAAAAAAATAATTCTATCAATACCGGCGAAAGCTGGGTAAACAAATTAGGTTATCAGTGATGAACGATTTAATATTTGAATTGAATACGATTGATGAAGCGGTGCAAGATCTTAAAAATGGAAAAATGATTATTGTTGTGGATGATGCCGACCGTGAAAATGAGGGCGATTTAATTATGGCATCGGAAAAAGTTACCAGCAGTGATGTAAATTTTATTACTAAAGAAGCGCGCGGAATTTTATGTATCGCAATAACGGAGGAGAGAGCGGCTCAGCTTAATCTTGAATTACTGGTTGAGAATAATACAACAACATTTCAAACCCCATTTACTGTTGCAATAGATTATATCCACGGCACTACCACTGGAATCTCAGCATATGATAGAGCGGCAACAATAAATGCTGTTGTTAACAGCGCGGTGAAGCCTAATGATTTTGCGCGTCCGGGACATATATTTCCATTAATCGCAAAAAAAGGGGGAGTACTAAAAAGATCGGGGCATACTGAGGCGGCAATTGATTTGACAAAACTTGCTGGATTATATCCATCCGGTATTTTATGTGAGATAATGGCTGAAGATGGATCAATGGCACGGATACCTCAATTAGTGGAATTCGCTAAAAAGTATAATCTAAAAGTTATTTCAATTGCTGATTTGATTGAGTACAGAAGAAAAACTGAAAAACTTGTCAAATTAAAAAGTACGGTAAAAATGCCCACAAAGTTTGGAGATTTCAATCTTCATCTTTATGAAAATTTACTTGATGCAAATGATAACCCAATAGCTTTGGTAAAAGGGGAAATTAATCCGGATCATCCTACTTTAGTACGAGTTCATTCTGAGTGCCTAACAGGTGATGTGTTTGGTTCACTGCGATGCGACTGTGGTGAGCAGCTAGCGAAATCTCTGCAGATTATTGATTCAGCTGGTTGCGGTGTTTTACTTTATATGAGACAGGAGGGAAGAGGAATTGGTCTAGCAAATAAAATACTAGCGTACGGACTTCAAGAAAATGGAAGTGATACTGTTGAAGCAAATGAAAAACTAGGATTTAAAGCAGATTTACGTGATTATGGAATTGGCGCGCAGATACTAAAAGATTTGGGATTAAAAAAAATTAGATTAATGACTAATAATCCAAAAAAAATTATTGGTTTAAAAGGGTTTGATCTTGAAATAGTTGAACGGGTACCTTTAGAAATTGACACTAATGAAAATAATCAACATTACATTCAAACAAAGCATGAGAAGATGGGACACATTTTTAGTTTTATTAATAAGCATAATTAATATTTGGAGGATAAATGGCTAAAATGATTGAAGGACAACTTTCTGCCGAGGGGCGTAAATTTGCGATTGTTGTTTCAAGATTTAATGAAATGATTTCAAAAAGTTTATTAGGCGGAGCTTTTGACTGCTTGGCAAGACATGGAGCCGATGAAAAAGAAATTACTGTATTATATGTGCCCGGTTCCTATGAAATTCCACTAGCCGCAAAAAAACTAGCATCATCTAAAAAATATGATGCGGTAATTTGTCTTGGAGCCGTTATTCGGGGAGGCACTCCTCATTTTGATTATATAGCTTCTGAAGTATCGAAAGGGGTAGCGCAAGTATCTCTTGAAACTGAAATACCTGTAATATTTGGTGTTATAACTTCCGATACAATTGAGCAGGCAATTGAAAGAGCCGGAACAAAGGCGGGGAATAAAGGTTGGGATGCGGCTTTAAGCGCTATTGAGATGGCTGATTTGATGGATAAAATTTGAAGATGAAGATCATGTGCCTTTGCTAAATTTTATTTAACGAAGGCACTTTACTAATTTTTTAATTTATTGAGCTTCTTTTTTAATAGTTGATTTACAGATTGCGGATTAGCTTTCCCTTTTGTTTCCTTCATGATTTGACCAACTAAGAAACCAATTACTTTATCTTTGCCGCCTAAGTAATCAGCAACATCATTTGGATTTTGAGCCAGCACTTTATCTATCGCTAATTCAATCTCTCCAGAATCATTAATCTGCACTAGATTTTTTTCTTTAATAATTATTTCGGGATTATTATTTGTGGCAATCATTTCGGGAAATATATCTTTTGCGATCTTCCCGCTTATAATATTATTATTGATGAGTTTAATAAGTTTACCCAAATTGTCGGGTGAAACAGTAAAATCTTTAATCTCGATTTTTTGATCATTTAATGATTTTAACACTTCAGTCATTACCCAATTACTCGCCGATTTATAATCATCTGTCTCAATTAATATGGATTCGAAATAATCAGCCAACGAACGGGAGGATGTCAGCACTTCAGCATCATATTTGGGAAGAGAATATTCATTTATAAATCTCGTCAATCTTATATCTGGCAATTCGGGCATTGATTTATAAATCTCATTTTTCCATACTTCATCAATTACAACAGGCATTAAATCGGGATCGGGGAAATAACGGTAATCATGAGCATCTTCTTTCCCACGCATTGGCATTACTTTATTTAAGTCCGCGTTCCATAATAAAGTTTGCTGCACTATAGAGCCGCCATCTTCCACGATACTAATTTGTCTTTCAATTTCATATTCAATTGCTCTTTCCACATTTCTAAAAGAGTTCATGTTTTTAACTTCGGTCCTGGTACCAAGTTTTGAATCACCACGCAAACGAATTGAAATATTCGCGTCACAGCGCATCGAACCTTCTTCCATATTACCGTCACATATTCCCAGATAGGTTAGGATCTGTCTGAGTTTCGTTAAATATAGGTATGCTTCTTCGGCGCTTCGCATATCGGGCTCACTCACAATTTCCATTAACGGTGTGCCGCATCGGTTAACATCAATTAGTGTATTAAATGATTGATCATGTATTGATTTCCCCGCATCTTCTTCCATATGAATTCTGGTAATGCCAATCATTTTTGTAGTCCCATCCGAAAACTCAATTACAATATTTCCATTTTCACAAATTGGTTTTTCATACTGTGAAATTTGGTAACCCTTAGGGAGATCGGGATAAAAATAATTTTTACGCGCAAATACCGACTTCTCATTAATAGTGCAATTTGTTGCTAAGCCCATTAAAGTTGTATACTCTACAACTTTTTTGTTGAGAACAGGAAGTACACCCGGATGCCCCAAACATATTGGACACACATTAGAATTTGGATTGGAACCGAACTTTGCAGAACAACTGCAAAATATCTTTGTTTCAGTTAATAGTTGGGCGTGGACTTCAAGCCCGATTACTACTTCGTATTTGGAATTCATAAACATGTATTTTTTTTGTGCGAATATAATTAAATATAATCTATTTATTGAATTGGTTGAACGATTATTAAATGATGATGCTCTTTTGCGATTCAAAAAAAGTCGGTACAAAAATATTATTGTCCGCTTGTTCCACCTTGATTATGGCAAGAGCCCACATCTTTTGAAAAGAATTTAATTGATTCAGGTATTTTGATTTGTTCGCTGCTTATCCAATTATTTCCATCGAAGTATTCGATATCATACAAAGTACCTAAAACTTGATACTGAAGTTGTCTGATCGGATCCCCAATCTTTCTAGAAATTGATCCTGTTCCGGAAATACTGAAATTAAGATTCCTCTGCAACAATGTTGCTGCGAGAGTTACACTCAACCTATTTAAAGAAATTGTAGAGCCCACTGTGACTGAAGCCGAAGCTTTTTCCGATCTGCAATCTGCAATGGCAGTGGTACTCTTTACCGAATCTTCATATAATTTCTCAGTTACCCTAAATAGATTTTGATCTAAATAAAGAATTACATAACTAAAGTGATTAAACTGAACATTAATTCTTCCCCCGGTAGTTATTGTCACATTAGATATTTGCTCAACTGCGCCGGTGGCGGAGTTTACCGTTAAGGCTTTTAGGTTTGTACTGTTTACTATTGATGGAGATACCTGCAAAGGAACTTGAAGTGTAAACGGTGAGGAAAAAGTTTGTCCGGCAGGTTCGCATGCTACCGCTTCAATAACAAATTTTCCCGAAGTATTAAAAGGAATTCCTCCTCCAAGAATTGGAGTAATAGACATTGCAGTATTTGCTGATAACGCATTCGCCGGAATCGAGAGCGAATAACCTTCTGTTAAATTGATTGATCCCCCAGTTGATGCTGTGATATTAACAGTGGGATTTTTTTGAATCATGCTAAAAGCAGTTACGAACGATTTACCCTTTTCAGGTTTACTTATTTTTAGATTTCTCTGTATGGTAAAGTAACCCTCTTTTGTAATTACTATTGGATAAATTCCATCTGATAATTCTTGAGTTAAAGAAAAACTACCGTTGGCGTCTGTTATTAAATTGGAACCGCTAATTGTAACTCTTGCCTGAGGAATACCTTGAAGTGTTTTATCATCAATTACTTTACCGCTCAGAAATTTCAGATCCCCTACGTCATTTGATGTTGGTTCAGAGGGAGCTTTTTGTATATCGCAGCTTGTTTGAAATAGCATTAATGAGGAGAGATAAATGATGAGAAATGAAAAATATTTTATTTTCAT
>QZKB01000068.1 GCA_003599415.1 Ignavibacteriales bacterium
AAATGGCAATTAATGAGAACATCAGTAGATGATGGTTATTATTGGAGTATGTATTTTGTCGATAAAGATAACGGTTGGGTGGCTTGTGATAGCGGCAGAATTCTACATACAACAAATGGTGGTGAGGATTGGATTCAACAAGAGACATTCTTAAAAGATTTTATCAATTCAATATGTTTTGTTAATGAAAATGTTGGCTGGGCTTGCGGGCAAAATTTTATCTTTCAAACCGATAATGGTGGTAAAGATTGGCTTATACAATTTGAAGATGAATCCATCTCTAACTCTGGAAAGTTAAAAGGTTATCTTAAGATTTATTTTAAAGATAAAAATTCTGGATGGACTGTAAATGGTTCCGGAGAATTACTCTCAACAACCGATGGTGGAAATTCCTGGTTTGTTAAAGAAAAATGGGAAGCGGCTGGACCTACAAACCTATCCTTTACCAATGATAATGGTGGTTTTATCTTAACCCCCAATTCCAATCTTTTATACACAAATAATGGTGGGAACAACTGGGAAAAAATAAAAATCGATGACATTAAATTTCAAACAGCTATTGATTTTATAGACAAGAATACCGGCTGGCTTGTTACAATGTATGGACTCAGTTCAACTATAGAAGCCGGTTCTCCTGTTTATTCTTCAACCGATGGAGGTAAAAACTGGATCCAAAGCAGTATAATTAAAGATGATTTACTGGATGTTGATTTTGCAAATGAAAAGGAAGGATGGATTGCCGGAACAGGAAAAATTTATTCAACTAAAAATAGTGGATTAACCTGGAGTCAATCTGATGTAACTGGTTTTTTTGTCGATATCTTCGCTTTAGATAATAATAATGTTTGGGCATTAGATTTTAGCGGCAAAATTTATAAACTGATGAAATAATTAAAAGCATTTTCAAAAATTAAAAGGTTAAGAATAATTTTAATTGAATCGTAAATATAAATTAGGAAATTAAATACCGGGGTAAACATGAAGAAGAAATTGTTTTATGTTTTAGTTATTACTCTGTTCGGAGTAATGTTTCTTTCCTGCAAAGATCATTTAATTGGAATCGCTTTGAACAATCCAACCGTTCAAACACAAACTGACTCATGGCAACTTGTCCGCTCTTCAGTTAATGAAGGCAATTACTGTGATATATTTTTTGCAGATGAAAACAATGGCTGGGCTACATTAAGTTCAGGAAAAATTATTCATACAACGGATGGGGGAACCAACTGGGAATACCAGCAAACACCACTTAATAAATTAGTCTATTCTGTTTATTTTATTGATAAGACCAAAGGCTGGGCTTGCGGTGAGAATAAAATCTTATCCACAACCGACGGCGGTAAGAACTGGAATATAATTTTTACCGATACCTTGAAATCAAAATTCGGATTGACTGATTCTTCATATAAGTATTATCAGCAGATTGCCTTTGTGGATGAGTACATTGGCTTTGCAGTAAATGAATCCGCCGAATTATATAGAACCACGGATGGCGGTTACAAATGGATTAAACAAAAAGAATGGCTAAACGGCGGACCTGCAAGTATCTCTGTTGTTAATGATAAATGCTTTGTTTTAACTCCTTCTAATAATTTGTTTATTTCTACTAATAAAGGATTAAGCTGGCAGGAAAAATCCATGGACGGTATTAATTATGTAAGCTCAATAAAATTTTCAGATGAGAATAATGGCTGGCTTATTACAAAGATTTCTTATAACAATACTATGGAGATTAATTCGCCGGTTTATATAACAAGTGATGGTGGAAACACCTGGCAGTTTTCTGATAGTATTCCCGATCTAAATTTAACTTCAATTGATTTTACAGATAAGAATAATGTTTGGGTAAGTGGCATAGATGGAATATACTCGTTTCATAATAGTAAAGATGGATTTCAAAAAAGTCTTACTGACAGATATTTTATTGATGTTTTTGCATTGGATGCTAAACACGTTTGGGCGTTAGGTTTTAACGGTAGAATTTATAAACTGGTAAACAAATAACCAATTTTATATCATAAAATGAATTGATTTATTAGCTGGTAAAGTTTAACGAGATTATTTATCTCTTCCTTATGCAAGATGCAAAGTTTATTTCATCAAAACAAGTTTCTTTGTTTCTACAAAGCTTCCGGCTCCACCATAGGTGGAAAGCTGGTAGAAATATACTCCGCTTGTTAATTTACTTCCATCAAACTCAATCTCGTAATTGCCTGCGGGTTTTTCTTCATTAACAAGAGTTGCTACTTCTTTGCCAAGAATATCGAATATTTTTAATGTAACTAACCTCACCCCGTCCCTCTCCTTACCAAGGAGAGGGAGAATGGGTGAGGTTGGTATGGAGTATTTTATTTTAGTAACAGGGTTAAACGGATTTGGATAATTCTGAGATAAAAAGATTGTTGGAGTAGTAATTTCTTCTTTATCAACATTTGTCCAAAGAGGATTAAACATTGTTGTTGCAAACCAAATATCTTGCTTTGCATTATCTTCATGTAACCAGATGATTGCGACATAAGTCCCGGATGAATCCGATACATAAGTTACTTTAGGTTTATAATCATTCCCTTTGCTATTCGAAATATTGAGGAGCTTGTTTTCCGCATCATAACCAAATGCATAGTAAAATATTTCTTTGTTATTTGTAATTGAGTCACTATCAAAAGTTATAAAAAAGGGTAGTTTATATTTAACATAACCGGTTGGAATAGGATAAGTAAAAACATACGGGTTCTCAATATTATAAAAATTATTTTTAAGAGTATCTAAATCAGTTTCATCTAGATATGAGTATTCAATTTGCCATAAGCTATCATTCTTTGATTGAAAAGTAATACTTCCACCAATACAAATATTTGGATGGGAAACGTCTTTGCTTGCCCCAATCTTATTGATTTCCCAGCTTGATGAAAATGCTTTGTTTAATTTGGTGAAATAAACACATTCTTCAGTGAGAGTATATTTTTCATAAATTATTTCTGATGATTGTTTAGTATCAATTGAGTGTTTATCAATATTAGGATAGAAGCAATCAAGACTATCAATAACTGTGATAGATTCTGATTCCTGATAGAATCCTTTTACAAGTAATTTCCCGTTGTCTATCCATGCTATTCTAAAAGAACTCATAGTAATCATTGGATCATTCTCTAAAGAATCAGCAATTATGATTAATTCTCCAAGCGAATCTATATCAGTAAAAGGTCTAAAGTTAATTCGCCATCCGGTTTGGTTATATTCTTGCCAGGCGATTCCACTAGATGAAATCTGTACATTTGATTTAAAAATTGTACTTCTTGAAACTAAAAAATTATTCGTAAAATCTTTAAGAGAAATCTCTTTGTAATAAACAGTGAATACAGAATCAAGTTCATTTATCCAACTTATATAGGTCGAAGGATAACCTTTAATAACATCAAAACTAAAGTTATTTCCCGGTATTGTTATAAGTGAATCAACTTCAAATTCCTGTGCGAAGATTGAAAAGTTCTTTGTAGCATAAAAATTAGATAAGAAAAGCATCCCTAATATTATAATTCGTTTCATCGGCATTACTCCTTTATTTCATCAGAATAAGTTTCATTGTTTCCACTCTGCCGTAGGTGGAAAGTTGGTAGAAATAAACTCCACTTGAAAGATTACTACCATCAAACTCAACAACATATTCTCCTGAAGGTTTTTCTTCGTTAACAAGAGTTGCTATTTCTTTACCAAGAATATCAAATACCTTCAACCTCACCCTTGCTCCCTCTCCTTTGTAAGGAGAGGGCTGGGGTGAGGTAGTGATTGTAAATTTTATTTTTGTAGTTGGATTAAACGGATTTGGATAATTCTGCGATAGAGAAAATTGATTCGGTAGATTTACTTTTTCATCATTATCAACTGAAACAACTTTTGATAAATCAAATATGCTGCCGTAAATATCGTAACCGCAGCCTTCATTCCGCGCATCAGACCAGGTAAAGAAAACTTTATTGCCATTAACTAAAACTGTTGGCTGTTTTTTATATGACTGGATGCCAGAATGAACAAGGAATGAATCTGCTTTAGCAATTCCTTCTTTAGAAAATGCTCGGGCATATATATTTTTATCTCTATACCACATAGCCAGAAAATCATTGTTGGGAAGTGTAATGACTTTAAATTCCAAAGCTTTACTTGCAATATGGAAATTTTTAACAAGAGTATCTCCGCTTGCTGTAAATATTGTCCCGTATTTCTCGTTGCAGGTTGGATTATAATTGGAGCAAACATCAAAAGTATACAGAAATGTACTATCACCTAAATACTGATGAACATATAAATCATAAGCAGATGATATTGGTTCTAATTCAGATGAATATAGCTGAAGTTTATTTGGAAAACTTATCCAGAAGGAAGTATCATTCTCCTTGAAAAATTTAACGGAAGAATATTGACTGCCGGTAAAACAAATTTCTTTAACCTTTTCAAATTGATTGTTTAAAATTCTTATGGTTAAGGTATATTCAGGCGACAACCAGTCAACAACATATAAAATAAAAGTGCTGTCATTGAATTTTGTTATATCTGCCCCAATAGAAGAATAATTTCTTGTTAACGGTTCTGTATCTTCTTTAAGCAAATCCCAGTTCTTATTATAAACAGAGTATCCGAGCACTGATGAATCCGGGTTAACATAAATCTTCCAAATGTTAAAACAATCGCCGGCATTATTAAAAACAGCAGGTTTCCCTTTAAGAGGAATTGGATTTCCAATTAAGTTTCCATCCAGGTCGGTTTTTTGTCCTACAAAATTCAACTCATTTTCCCAGGTAATAAAATTTGTTTTATTATCAAACTTTACAACTCTTGGACTTACATCATTACTTCCTGTTTCATCATCATTAATCTTTTTGGTTTCAATTTTGGTAAAGCTGTTTATAGTTGAAAGGAAAATATCATAATCTTTTGCAGTTGCAATAAAAAAGGTTGAATCGGAGACGTTGAAAAATTGTTCGCTGAAATTAAAATAAGAACTACTATCCATTACTTGTCTTATAAATTTTCCATGCGAATCAAAGTAAAACAGATGATTATAATAATTGTAATTATACTCATTTTGTTTTTGTGTCTTAATTGTAACTTCAACTCCATAGCCATCCTTAGTCTGGCTTGAAAGGTTTATTCCCATGAATTCATAATAACCATTTAATGATTTAGCAAAATAAAGCGGAAGTGTTTTTATCTCTTCCAGTATGTTTCCTTTATCGTCAACTGTTGTAAAACTAAATGAGGAAGAATCTCTGTCAATCCAGAATATTTGAAAAAGAGTATCGGAGATGCATTGGATTTTTGTTAATGGTGAACTACTCCAATAATGACAGAATTCATTGTCATCAGGATATTCTTTTAATTGAATATTTTTTTTAATCAGGGAGTCCTGCTTATCGTAAAGGCTGACATAAATACCAAGGGGAATTGAATCATAATAATCTTCATCGCTAATATTAAAGTAAACTAATGCAACATTATCATTCTTGTTTATACAGGCAGATAAGTTAACTGCAGCTTTAGGATATAGTTCAGAGTTTTCTGTTATTGGATACTGAATACTCGAAGGTGCAAATTTACAAAAAGTAACAAATCCTTCATTGTTGAAATAAAGTAAACAAGTATCTTGCCTGGGTACAAGTTCATAAAAAATTCCACGAGGGCAAATATCTGCCCCACCGACTTGTTTGTATAGTATATCACTGCTTTCAGAATAACTTCCTTCAATGTCATAATTCCTTCCGCTTAATACTAAATAGTCACTCATTATATAAGAACTTAAATAGCTCTCTTCAATACTACAAAATGAATTGTCTTGAAAAAATGTAATTCCTTCATTTGAAAGCATTTTAAAGTTTTTTCCGATTGGATTACCTAAAGAATCGAAGTATTGGGCAGCATAATTTGCATCTGCCCATCGGGTATCTTCCCAAACTACCAGAAAACCTTTTGTGCCGTTACAAAAAATCTTAGGATTGCTTTGCTTAAATGTAGAAGGGGAGTTATCGTTGCTTAACTTAAAATCTGTTACTTCAGGAACTGAATTGATTTGCGGATAGAGTAATGCCGAAAGTAAAAGGTAAAGAAAGAAACCAGCGTAATATTTTTTCATTTGAGGTCCCCTAAATTTTCAAAAGAAAAACAATCCGGGTGCCAGAAAAAATAAATAATAACACAGAATAAACTAATATTTTACAAAAGCTAAGTAAGCAAATCATTCATACTGCGAATTTAATTCGGCTTATCTATTTAATCGAATTTGCGTGCTCATCCCTCGACTCCGCTCGGGATGTAAATACACAGCCAAATTTATAAGCTGAAGGCTTACAGGTAATCCTCTGGTTTAATATGAAAAATTATCACTTGCCTACAAAAATTACATCCCAAAATACTCAAGGATGTTTTTCATTACTACGTCTTTAATTTCCTGGGTGTTGATTGTTTCAAATGGAAATCCGAATACAATTACTCCATAATCTTTTTTATAAGCAGTAGCAGCAGGACATTTATTTTCAAAGTACCTCAGAATAATTTTGCTTCCGTTGGCAGGAAGAATTCCATCCGGCGCTTCAACTGTATAAATATCTTTTTTCAATTCCGTGTTAAAAAGAAATGTTATATTCTTCCCGACGAAATCATTTCCGGTGGAAACAACTTTCCCATTTTTAGTTGCATGATCTGAGCCGAAGTTTATCTTCAATACATCTTTTGCAAATGCAATATCGATACTGTCCCTGCCGGTAAATAAATCTGTTGCAATATATGCACCTGATATAAAAAGATTTCCACCCTTGGAAGCATAATCTTTAAGAACTGCTTGTAATTCTTTTGGGAAGTTTTTGAACTGCTTGCCGTTAATCAAATCTCCGGCTGGTTTTTGCCAGGATGTTTCTTTTTCTTCTCCAAGAATCAAATCCACTAATTTGAATTGGGAAATGTTAACCTGGTTTTCCCACACAGCTTCATCACTTGAAGATGAAAATGAATAATTATTGTTCTTAAATGATTTGCCATGAATATATGGATAATCAAAAGTATTGCCTGCAAAAATCTGGGTTTCATCATCTGCGTAGCTTGCACCCCAACCGGGTGAATCATTTGTAATAAATTTTGAGTTAGGATTGAAATCTTTTTGCAAACCGGTAAAGTTGATATCATATTTATCCGGAACACCAGCATCAAGAAAACTTGTAAAGCCGGCAAAGTCTTTTGAATCGACAGAAGATGGTCCGCATATTCTGTCAAATCCGTTCGCAATAAGAACAGGTTCTTTTTTATTGTTCATCCAGCATACAGATAAAATTTCAGTTGGAAAACTTTCACCACCATCATTAACAGCCGCAACCTTAAAACTATAAATCTTTCCAGGTTTAAGACTGCTCAGAAAATATTCAGGTTTATCAACTAAGACTCCATTATCAAAATCGTTGTCATCCAATCTTGTGTAAACAACGTATTTTTGTGCAACTGCTGTTGGTTCAAGTTTATCATTTACCGGTTGCCATTTAAGATTTACTCCGCCTTTATTATCAAGTAATGCCTGGAAATGATCAACAGGTAGAGGTTGAACTGAGTATTCAAAATTATACTGAGCGGATAAAAATCTTAACATTGATTTGTAAATTGCTCTTGAAACATCAAACCTGAAACGCGGATCGAGAACAAATTTCATATCAAGAAAATTCTGATGTGAAAGTAATTCGAGTAAAGCTGATGGAATATTTGGCCTGCGTGATTCACTATAATCAGCTTCCATTAATTGTCTTCTTACCCATGAAGTATCATATTTAGCTTTAATATCCTCAACTATTTGAGTCTGCAAAATGTCTGCAAAATCCCTGTTGGTCCATCTTGATGAACTATCAGGAAATTCATTCGCTCCTTTATCATCTTTGAGTGTGTAGATAGAAAGTGTTCCGATAACGGAATCATTTCTTGTAATTCCCGCATCAGTATGAAAAGCGAGAGAGAGATCAATCGGAATTCCAAGTCCTTTCTGAGCCCTGTCTTTATTGGGTCCGAACGGTGTTCCATACAAATAATTCCCATACTCAGCTCTGCACATGAAATCATCGTTATAATCATTCTTGTTTTTATTCAGACTGAACACTAAAGTATCCGGCATACCGGCATACTGCAAATAATATCTTGCACCTTCAAGAAATTTTGGTCTTCCGCTTGTTGAGCCATTCCTGCTTACCAAACCCATTCCGCCGCCAAAGCGTACTGCATCAGCGCTTATAATTTTGCTCTCATCTTCATTGGAAGAATTATCAAGGATTACGCAAGCCTGAGTTGGGCTAATGCCATTTTTAAATTTGAAAGTACCAAGGTATATCCATGTATTTCCGCCAATTTTTTGGTTAACATGAAATTCAGTTTTGCCGCCGGTATGATAAACTGTATAGTGTGCATCGGATACATTCTGTGCCGATGCATTATAAGAAACATAAACTGCATAATACCCGGTTTCAGGTATATCAGGCTGCCAGCTAACTTGTGCAGTTGCTATTTTGGATACAGTTGTAAAACTGCTTGTTCCTTTTTCAAATGGATTATATCCCTCAGCGTAAGGTGGATTTCCATATGCAAATCCTTTTGAAGAAAAAGTATTCCATTTATGCTTTCCGTTTAAATTTTCTTCCAGGTATTTTGATTTTATTTTATTGTCTGCCGGAGTATCATTATCAACAATAACTTCATTGGTTTGTGTGTCTCGTTCTCTTGGTAAAAAAATGTTTGCACCTGCATTTTCAAGCATTGGTAAAATATATGGCAAAACAAATGAAGTGGGGATCAAATCTTCTACAGACTGGAATAATCTTGGCCTCTGCCATAACCATCTGTCTTCATCGACCGAATAGTACCATCCATGGCTATTCCATAAAATTATATTATTGTTCTGAAATCCTTTTTTAATTGAATACGGTTTTGTAATGTTGCTTACCAAAGGAATTCTATCGGAGATATTGCTGTTAGATAATCTTGATTTATCAATTCTTTCTTTATTTGATTGAAAATAGTTTGGGATTAATTCTTCAATTGGTTTATCTAGAGTAGTGATTTCAAACCTGTAATTCTCATAGTCTGTTCCGAAGTAACTTTTTACAACGTCATAAACTTGTTTAACATTTTCCATTCTGAAAGGGAGGTAAGATAATTCCTTGCTGAATTTTATTCTGATTATTCTGGATGAATCAGTTACAATGATTGTATCTACTTTTGTCCTTGCCGGAAAACTTAGAGGAATTTCTTTATCCTTTACGGATGTTTCAAAATTTGCAACTATTTCATTTAAAGTTGGTTTAACAACTGCTTCTTTTTCAATTTTCGTATGTTGAACTTCTTCTTTTTTTATTACTGTTGATGATGAGCAGCCTGCATAAAACAGAATATAAGTTAAAATAAAAACGGTGGTGAATAAATATTTTCTCATAATTAAATCCCAATGTTAAAATGGAAAATGTTTCGGACTAATATAGAATTGCCCCGGCATTTAATCAAAATAAATATTGGAAAATTTTAGACCAAAAATTTTCTTAGTAAAGAAATTTTATTTGCCTTATATTACAAGTGAATTCAAGAACAACAGATGAAGAAAATAAACCTTAACGCCAAAGTAATTATTGTTTGCATATTTATATTATGTTGTTGGGCAATAAAAATCAGCGAGCATTACCTTTCATTTTCTTTAACTGATTATGGAATCTATCCAAGGAATGTAAATAGTTTACTCGGAATTATTTTTACTCCGTTTATTCATTCAGGTTTCAGTCATCTGATTTCCAATACTATCCCGCTTTTTCTCTTCGGAATCAGCATAGCATATTTTTATCCACGCTCTGCCGGATGGGTATTTCCTATTATTTATTTAGTAACAGGTTTTCTTATCTGGTCTTTTGGAAGGGAAGCATATCATATTGGTGCAAGTGGTTTGGTATATGGATTTGCTTCTTTCTTATTTTTTAGCGGAGTTATAAGAAGAGATACACGTTCAATTGCATTAGCTTTACTTTTCGTCTTCTTGTACGGTGGAATGGTCTGGGGTGTACTTCCTGCAGACTTAAGACTTTCCTGGGAAGCTCATTTATTCGGAGGATTAACAGGATTTGTTTGTGCATTTATTTTTAGAAAATGGGATCCGCAAAAGAAATATGATTGGGAAGATGAGGAAGAAACTGAAGGAAATACTATTTAATTAATTATTTATAAAAAGGTTAGTAATCGTTTTTACTTTATTTGAAAACAAAATTGTACCATGGATTTAGAATCATTTAGGAAATATTGTCTTGGCAAAAAGGGGGTTACAGAGGAATTCCCATTTGGAGTAGACACACTAGTTTTTAAAGTAGCCGGTAAGATGTTTGCATTAACAGGTCTTGATGATTATCCGTTTCAAATAAATCTGAAATGTGATCCTGAAAAAGCAATTGAACTACGGGAAAAATATGATGTAGTGCAGCCCGGCTATCATATGAACAAAATGCACTGGAATAGTGTTACAATTGATAATTCAATTCCGGATAAAGAAGTTTATCAGATGATTGATCACTCTTATCAGCTTATAGTAGAAAAACTTCCGAAAAAAATAAAATCGGAATTAGAATAGTTCACTTCTTGTTTATAATCCTAAAGCTTTTATATATCCTTCATTTGGCCTACAATTCTTAAATAAACTGTTCTCCAGGAATTTGTCTAATGCTTTTTTTACTTTTTCGGTATCAGGTCTAAGCTTACGAATATCCTCGAAAGAATTTCTTGGTGTATTTGCATACTCAATAATCAGGTCATAATCTTCCGGTTTATCAAACTGAACAAGGCAGCTTTTAGCATCCATTTTTTTATAAGGCCAAAAACACCAGCTAATATCATTCTTTTCCATTAATCTACGCCAGCCTGCTATCCATTCATCTGTATTTTCACCTGATTCGCTCATCCATAATGGTACATTATATTTATTTCTGAAATCAACTTGGTCCTGGACGTGTTCCTGTGTAGTATCGCACCAGTATTTATGGAAATTGTAAACCAATTTATCATCAAAAGGTTGTCCGAAAATTTTAAAGTTGGTATTCCATTGAGCTCCACCAGGAAAGATTAAATGATTTTTATCAACTTCTCTTACGGCCTTTGTTAGTTTTATATACAATGGTTCAAGGTTTGGATTGAGTTTTTCCGCGTCAAAGTAAGTAGCAATTGGTTCATTCATAAAATCGTAGCCAATAATTACTGCTTCATCTTTGTAACGTTCAGCAATCTTTCTCCATATTTCAATCATTCGGTTTTGACTTTCTACACTTTCAAACAAATATGGATATCCCCAACTATTATCAATATTATCACCGGTTTGTCCACCTGGAGCGCAATGCATATCAAGAATAAGATAAATGTTCTCTTTCTTGCACCATGAAATTATTTTATCAAATATATTAAAACCCGTATCTAACCAGACTTCCGGGTATTCTTCTGGTGTTAATAATCGAAAATCAAATGGAAGACGAATTGAGTTCATTCCGAGTGATTTAATAAATTTAATATCATCATAGGTTATATAGTTATCCCTGTATTTTTCCCAGAATTTTAATGCATCATCAGGACCAATCAGCTCGGCTATTACCGTATGGATTAACCTCCAGGAAGTAGCTTTATCGAATTTAAACATATATCCTTCGGGGACTAACCAATTGCCAAGGTTGATTCCTTTCAATAATACTTCCTTACCATCTGGTGAAATAATTTTACTACCTTTAACACTAAAAAAAGTGTTACCTCCCTGTGAAAATAAATTAATCGCGAATAGGATAGACAAAAGTAAAATTAGCTTTTTCATATATTCTCTTAATTTTTCCTGCAATATAATCAATTGTTTATTGAATTGAGCACTGATCTAATGAAAATATCAGTAAAGATTTATCAAAACTTTAAACTTTCTTTTAAGGTTGAAAACTAAATTGTTCTAAAAGATTTAGTAATTCCATTTCAATTTGACCTGAAATAATTCCTCAACTGACAAAAGTTAATTAACTTTATTTGTTAAAAAGATTTGAAAAAAGTTAATTTTCGAACTAATTCTAAAAGTAAGAAAAAATGTTCAAAAAATATTTAAAGAAAGCTTGCTTTTTGCTTTAACAATCATTAAAATTGCGCCGCATTTTTTGTTCATTACATTATGAAAGAGAAGATAATTCAAGAAAAAAATAAGAAATTTTTAAAATTGTCTTAACAACTTCTTGACTTTTTACGATAAATCTCTTAATTTAGAAACCCTATTTTGATGATGATTGTTCTTTGAAATTGTGAGTGTAAAACCTGTCAAAAGGTTTTAACTGAGCGAGTGCTCATAAATTATGATTACACAAATTTAAAATCCTATAACGGAGAGTTTGATCCTGGCTCAGGACGAACGCTGGCGGCGTGCCTAACACATGCAAGTCTACGAGAATTGGGTAGCAATATCCATAGTAAAGTGGCGCAAGGGTGAGTAATATGTAAGTAACCTGCCCATAGGTTTGGAATAACGTCGAGAAATCGACGCTAATACCGTATAATGCAGCGGCATCGCATGATGATGTTGTTAAAGTTTTTACGCCTATGGATGGGCTTGCAGCCGATTAGCTAGTTGGTAAGGTAACTGCTTACCAAGGCAACGATCGGTAGCTGGTCTGAGAGGATGATCAGCCACACTGGAACTGAGACACGGTCCAGACTCCTACGGGAGGCAGCAGTGAGGAATATTGGGCAATGCCCG
>QZKB01000082.1 GCA_003599415.1 Ignavibacteriales bacterium
GAATTATATGACTGGGAGAAATATTTCACAATATTAAAAACTTTTATAAAGAAATTTTCAAAAAAGGCAATTCAGGAAGTGTTTTCAACTAAATTCGGTAATAGTATATTTTGGGGGTATGATCATTTCCATTGGTGCTTAAATGGTTTATTTATAAAAAAAGATTTGCCCACAATTAAATCCCAGATTGAAAAGCTATTAAAATCAGGTTTAAGTACACAGGATATTATTAACTCTATTGACCCAAAATATGGAAGAAATCTCATAACATTACCTGAATTACGGAAATTAAGCTTATCAGCAGATGGAATATCTAAGAAAATGCTTGATTTAATAACGAAGTTATTATATGGAATAAAACCCCCAGAAAGAGTCGCTTTTTATAAAAATATCGACAACCGATCAAGAAAGTTTCCGATACCAAAATGAAACAATTGCTCAAGAAATACTTCTTCAAATGATCTTTCAGAATTAGTAAAGAAAGGTTTGATTACTCAAAGTAATGTAAGAGGGGCTGGCTCATTTTATACGCTAAAATAATTGCACATTAATTGCACGAATTGCACATTAATTGCACATCCAGATTAATAGACCGATATTGATGGATAAATGGCGGATATAGCGATTACCAGGAATCATAAATCGAAAAACAGAATTGTATCAATGACATTTGTTAACTATGCACAAAAAAGAAAGAATTTTGGGCATAGCTTACTACCTATGCACAAAAAACTAAAAAAACTGGGTGAAGATTTTTCATTACTTCACGATGTAACAATTCGTACAAACAGCCTATATATGACTCTGATTGCCGGAGATAATTGTCCCGGGATTTGATTTTTCAATATTTGCTAAATCTTCAATACTCGTTACTTTTGAAATAGAAAATCCTTTGAAAAGAAATTTATGTTCAAGAAGCAGCCTTGAGAAATTACCAAGTCGCGATATACCTATCTGAAGCGCCTGTTCCACCTGGTCAAAAATTCCCGGTAGGAAATAATAAATTCCCCCTGCAGCCCAGTTATAGCCTTCCTTTGTATCGCTGAATTTCAGGATTGTATCTTCATCATTCAATGATACGCTGAGTGGTTTATCATCGTCCGGATTGCTCGTAATAGATATGACACCATCGATTCCTTCCTGGAGCAGGGAATAGTTGATGAATTCTGCAAAATCACTTTCAAGGAACAAACTGTTTGAAGTTGTTATACAGAACGGTGCATTTTTTATTAATGGAGCAAGTTCAAGTAAGCCATGCATAAAGCTGAACGTATCTTTTACTAAAAGTTTTAGCGGAATGCCGAAATCAGTTGATGAAAGAAAATCTTTAAGCTCCTGTTCGCAGGAATTTATTATGCAGAAAACTTTATCAATCCTGTTCTTCTTCGCAATACGAATGATGCGCTCTACAAGATATTCTCCACCTACTTTTATAAGTTGATGCGGAGCAGTAATACTTCCTGTTTTTAAATTCGGATTTTCATCCGAACCGATAATTGCGAGATTCATAAAGATAACTTTTCTGATTCCATTTAATTCTTATAACTGAGCTCAATTATTTGCAAAATTAATTTTGTTAACGCCGTAAAGTGAAATTTTTGCTTTCCTGCCACGTAATTCTTTTTCACCTAACTCTTTTATCTCGTAATGATTTTTAAATTGAAGGTTCTCAAGCATTTCCTTTGAGATAAGTAATTTTTCTCCGAACGGGTTGCACAATTCCTGTATGCGTGCTGTTGTGTTAAGTGTATCTCCGGAATAAACAATTTCTCTTTTTATTATTCCAATTTCACCCGCCACAGTTTTACCATAATGCAACCCGGCTTTAAATTCGGGTACAATACCGTATTTCTCGGAAAATAATTGAGAGTGATTCTGAATTGTATTTTGTATTTCGAAGAAGCACTCGATACAATTTAAATTTTTGAATGCATTTTTAAATGACCAGGAAACAGTAACCTCATCTCCAACATACTGGTATATTTCTCCTTTCTTATAAAGAATAGGGTAAGTGATTTCCCTGTAGAAATCATTCAGAAACTGGTGATATTTAAGCGGGCCAAGTTTTTCAGCAATTGATGTGGCTGATTTAATATCAAGGAACATGAAAACGCGGTCCTCTTCAACAGGATAAAAATATTTTCCGGTAAGCAGCCTGCTCATCACCTTTGAACCGAACTTTTCCCGTGCATAAAGAATAAACAATGAAAGGGAAACGAACGCTCCAAAGGTTAATGAACTTAATAATGCATGCGAACTGAATAAATAATTTTTTACTTCATAGGTATAATTCTGAATTGAAATACCTTCAGTAGAGAAAGCAGCTTTGTATATGTACATCCCGGTAAAAAAGAGAAAGAAGTAAATGGTGATATAAAAAACCGCGTTGAATAAAATCATTTTGCCAAGGTATTGCCTGCCGTAAAATTTTTCCGCTACGAATGCCTGGAAACTTCCGGTTACCAAACCGACTAATGTTGCAGTTATCATAATTGCAATAACTACAGTCCATTTATTCATTCCTGCATATGGAAATATCTGTGTGCCGTAAGTTGTATCCTTTAATATTTCAATTATAGAAAAGAATAAACCGGCAAGAATCCACATAGCAGTAAGAAAGAAAACTTTATCCAATTTTAATTTTACTTTCTCTATGAACAACGGAGAAATCTTATTACTTTTTCCTGATAACACGGTTATTCCTGTTTAAGAATATTACTTATTCATTTTTAATACAGAATATATTTCCTGTAAAGATTTTTGAGCGGCTTCATATCCGCGTTTTATTATTTCGCTTCCTTTATAGAATTCAAGCATATCAAAGTCCTCAATGTTAGGTGATATAAGAATATCCGGTTTCGCAAAGCGTAAATGCTGTGTCATAAGATTATTATTGCTTATTGAAATTGACTGAAGAAAAACATTAAGAATTGATGGTGAAGGAAAACTAACCGGCTTCTGTCTTTCAATTTCACCTTCAGATTTTACAGACCGGACTTTTTGTTTGTTATCGTTCAACAAGCCTGTAAACAATGAAGGAAGTTTTTTTACAAGCAGCTTTATTTCATTTGTCTGTTTGCTTTTTATTTTTTTAGTAATTCTTTTAGGATTCGGGGAAACATTTACCGCAATTATAATCTGCGATCCGTTTCCCTTTGCAACACTTATAGGCAAAGGATTGCTTAATCCACCATCAATAAGGTACCTGTTCTTTAAGAACACAGGCTGGAAAACTGCAGGTATAGCAATGCTCGCAATTATAGCATCTATTAGCGGACCTTTATCAAATACCACTTCTTCACCGGTAACAAGATCCGTAGCTACGGAGGCAAAAGGAATTTTCATGTCTTCAATATTTATATCACCGACAAATTCATTTATAAAATATCTAACCTTATTGTTATCAATAAAACCGGGAGTAAATAATTTAGGCATTAGAAGTTTCGCAACCATAATTTTATCAACTTCCTGAATAACCTTTTCTAAAGATTTTACACTGAAACCTGAAGCATACAGTCCTCCTATCAAAGCCCCAATGCTTGTCCCGGATACTGAATCAACAGGAATGTTATTTTCTTCAAGTGATTTAATTACGCCAACATGGGCAAGACCTCTTGCTCCTCCGCTGCCAAGTACTAATCCAACCTGTTTTTTATTGCTTTGCATATTAGTTACACCAATGATTAATTTGTTACCCGAAAATTAAAGCTGCTGCAAAATTCAAACAATAAAATTTCGGTAAACAGATACTATTTACCGAAGAATAAATATTAGTGGTTTTGAACCGTATCATCTGCCTGTAACCTGCAGATAAATTGTTTTCTTGATAATAAAATTTGCCTTTGCATCTGTCAATTGATCCTGAGTTTGCTGCAGTAATGCCTGCGCTTCAAGTAAATCCGAAACATTGCTCAACCCGTTTTTATAACTATCAACATTTACTTTCAAGTTTTCTTCCGCCTGTTCCTTTGATTCCTGGCTTAGAAGATATTGTTTATATGCATCAGTCAGATCCTGCCAGGATTTTTCAATCTGCAGCAAAAGTAATTCTGAATTGTTCTTAAAATTATTATTAGCAATTTCTTCTTTAATACTTCGTTCCTGTAATTCATGCGAACCGCCCCACCAACCCGAAATTGGAATTGAAACGGTTCCGAATACCATTCCGAGTGTTCTGTCTTTGCCTTCATCAAATTTCATATACATACCGCTAAGACCAACTCCAGCCTGGGGTAAGTATTCTCCAAGTTTCATCTTTGTCTGTAGTTCTTCAGCCTCAACTGATTTTTCAAGCAAAGAATATTCAGTTCTTCTTTTAAGTGATTCATTCTTATCTGAGTAAAGACTTTGCGGAAGCTCGCCAATCAGTAAATCATCTTTAAGAATAATGGTTGAATCGTAAGGTATTCCTATATGCTGGCAGAAAGCCATAACAGCAAGCTTCTTTCCATTATTCAGTTTTGATTTGTTGAGCAGTACTTCACTTAATTTCAACCTTACTTTTAGAACATCATTCTTCATTACAAGGCCTGAATTAAATGCATCATCAACCTGGAACAAAAGGCTTGAAAGAAGCTTTTCATATTTCTCAATTGTAATTTGTTTTTCTTCAAGCGATACTATCTGCCAGTATTGTTCTTCTGTTTTTTGCAGCACTTCATCCTTAGTTAGTTTTTCTTTGAATTCTGAAACCTCAGTTCCAAGTGAAGCAAGCTTATTGCCGTTATAAATTCTTCCTCCGGCAAATACCGGTTGTATAACATTTACAAAACCAACTGTTCCTTTCTTCATTAAGCTCATTGTTGAGGCAGGCATATAAGCATACAGTGTCGCATTTTTTAGATTTGCAACATCTCCATCGTACACCGGAAGATCGCCACCATGAGTTTCCATTTCCATCATACCTTTCTGTGCCTCGAACATCATTCCGCCTGCGCTAATGCTTGGGAAGTAGTTTGTAAATGCTGACTTTTTTATCTGCTGCGAAGCTTCAATTTCGAGTTTGCTGTTTTTAGCTTTAATATTATTTTGCAATGCAAGCTGTTTGCTTTCATCAAGAGTAAGAACTTTTTGAGCAAATAACTGTGTTGAACAAATTGCTGTTATCAAAAGGAAATAAAAATTTATTTTTTTCATGCTACTTCACCATTTTCAACTTTTTCTGAAAATTCATCCCCTTGGGAAAAATCTTTTCTGTGGAATAAATAATAGAGTACCGGTATTACTAAGAGCGAAAGTACTAATCCGAATAATAATCCGAAGCAGATTACCGCACCGAGCGGACCCCATAAAGGTGAACGACTCATTATCATTGGTACAACACCAACGGCGGCGGCTGCCGATGTTAGAAATATCGGGCGCATTCTCCTTTTGGCAGATGAGATTGCTGCTTCTTCAAGTGAATGCCCATGTTCACGTCTTAATTCTTCCGCATAGGATACATAAATAATTCCGTTACGAACCACGATGCCAATGAGACCAATCAAACCAATAAATGCTGTTGTGCTGAAGGGATAGCCCGTTATGGTTACGCCAAACGAAGCTCCGAATATACACAGCGGCATCGTCATCATTATAAGAATTGCAGTCTTAGCATTTCTGAATTGTGCAAGAAGAATTATAAAAATTATTGCCACACTGATTGCAAGAGAATAGTACAGAGGAGTAAGTTCATCCACACCCATTTCATATTCACCGCCAAAGTTAATTGAAACGCCATCCGGCAGTTTCATATTTTCTACGGCTGGCTTTAGCACATTAAATATTCTTGAAGGATATTCTCCTCTTTCAACATCAACTCTAACTGTTATTGTACGGACACCATTTCGTCTTACAATTTCACCTTCTGTCCATTCCTGTTTTGCATCGGCAAGTTGTCTTACCGGAACAGATGAAACAAGGAAAGGTGAAGTTACATATTGATTCATTACATCTTCAACATCAGATTTAATTTTCTTATCAACCTTAAGATTAACATTAACAGGGTAATCATCTTCCCATATTGTTGAAACAGGAAAACCTTTCGTGCCGAACATTAATGAGTAATCGAAAATTGTTTTTGAATATCCAAGCCTTGTCGCTTCGTCTTCTTTTAATTTAAGACTTACTGCCTGTAGCGGCTGCTCGTAATCTGTTCTTACCCATTGAACGCCTTCAACACCACGTGCGACATTTGCCACCTGGTTTGCTAATTCCTTTATTGTAGAAATGCTGTCACCGGAAATACGCACTTCAATTGGAGATTTTGACGGAGACATTTCAAGCTGCTTCCATTTGTAGTAAGCTTTGGGATTGTTATCGCTATAGCTTTTACTGTACTCATCCAGCATTTCCCTTGTAGCTTCTGAAGATTCAGTTATTACAAGTAATTGTCCATAGTGCTTTGCCGGAAAGTTCGGTGCATATAAAGAGTTAAAGCGGGGTGAACTTGTGCCTACAAACGCTGCCACTTCTTTTACACGGCTGTCCTTCAAAAGTTTTGCTTCAACTTCCTTTATTGCAGTATCAGTTTGTTGCAGGGAACTACCTACAGGAAGATATACTTCTACTGCAAATTGATTACGTTCAAATGCGGGGAAATTTTGTTGTGGACTAAACGCTAAAAGTGCAAGCCCTATTACAAATGAAGCAAGGCCAATCAATACTACTGTACTCTTCTTCTTAAATGATTTCTCAAGAACTTTATCATAAAAGGATTGAATCCATTTTAAGAATGCAGCTTTCTTACCCGTGTTATTTTCACCTTTAATTCCGTGCTTGATAAAGACGTAACACATCATAGGAACCAACAGAACAGAGACCGCCAAAGAAATCATTAAGGCATAAGTAACTGTCTGAGGTAATGACGCAATAAAATCACCGGCTGTACCGGTCATTAAAATTGTCATCGGTGTAAAGCACATTATTATAATTAGTGTGGCAGAGAAGACTGAGCCGAAAAGATCAGTTACACTTTGTGAAGCCGCATCGTGCGGAGTTATACCGTTATCAAGTTTCTCAACGTAATTGTCAATTATAACTATTGCATTATCAACGACCATACCGAGGACAATAATCAATCCCGCAAGCGAAACTGTCTGTAACGTAATTCCGGTTGCCCACATTAATCCGAGAGTAATAAAAACGGAAATTGGGATTGATGAAGCGGCTACAAGCGCAACTCTTCTGGGTAATAAGAGAATAGTTACGAGTATAACAGAAAATATCGCAAGACCGAATTCTTCAATAAAATTAAAAATTGACTGAGATACGAAATCAGGCATATCGGAAATAATACCAACGCGAACATCGGAAGGCACTTCAGAGGTAAACTTTTCGATTTCATCTTTAACATCGCTGCCGTACTGAACTATGTTATGACCTGGAAGCATTTCGAGTGAGACGATTAAACATTTTTTGCCGTTTACTCTTATATATGAATCAGGATCGGGATATTCGCGGACAACTTTAGCAACATCTTTTACACGGATAACATTTCCTGTTGGATCAGAATAAATTATCTGGTTCGCAATATCACTTTCTGTTTTATAACTTGACGGGATATGTATAGGTCGTATAAATTCACCGTTATCAATTTCGCCGGAATAATTAACTGTGCTTTGAGGTTTTAGCTGCGATAGAACCATTATCGGTTTTATCCCGTAGTTGGTCAGCTTTGCATCATCTATGTAAACATTAATTTCTTCTTTTTGTAAACCGAAATGTTTTACGCGTGAAGTTGAAGGAATTTTCCGCACATTGTCTTCAAACTTTTCAATATACTTTTCAAGTTCTTTGTAAGTCTTTGTATCAGATTCAACCGCAAGTAAAATTGCTGATGTATTTCCAAAATCATCATCTGCAGTTAAAGACATTACTCCGGATGGAAGCTGTCCTTTGAATTCGTTAAGCCCGTGCCGCAGTTTTACCCAGAAAGCTTTCGGATCAGGTTCTCGTTTCTGCACTTCAACATAAATAACCATCACATTCTCTTTAGACACGGAATATGTTTTTGATTTATTTACTGCTTCATACTGGAAAAGATATTGTTCAACCTTTTTCGTCAACTGCTCTTCAACCTGTTCTGAAGATGCGCCGGGATAAATGCCAATAATCAATCCCTGTCTTATTTTAAATTCGGGAAATTCATCGCGCGGCATTTCTACAAGCGCAATAATACCGAACACCACAAGTGCGGCGGTAGCAAAAATAATAAGCTGTTTATATCTGAAAATTGTTTCAATCAGAGTTCTTTTCTTTTTCATAAATCATTTCCTTTACTATTGGTTGACAATGCTGATTAAAGAATTGTCAACTAATTTTTGCAATCCGGCAACAACAATCTGTTCACCCAAATTCAATCCTTCGGTTACTTCAACTCCGCTTTTAAGCAGCTTCCCGGTTTTGATATATTTTTTAACAGTTTTATTCTGGCTAACTGCATAAACATAATTCCTTCCCTGTTCATCGACTAAAACTGCATTACCCGGTACAAATAATCCCTCTGATTTATTTTGCTTTGCAAGATTCACATTACAAATCATTCCCGGTTTAATCTGCCGGTTGGAGTTATTAATGCCTATTTTGATTTTGTAGGTGTGTGCTAAAGGATCAGCCAAAATTCCTATTTCTTCGACAGTCCCGTTAAACTCAGTATTGTTAAGTGCAGCGATTTTTATTTTTGCTTTATCACCTTTTTTAACCGAAGCAATTTCGTTCTCTGCAATTGGAACGCGCGCAAAAACTTTTTCAATCTTTACAATGGTTATCGAAGAAAAATTCGGCATTGCAGTCATTCCCGGTTCAATTGAACGTTTGCCAACAATACCGCTTACAGGTGAGTAAAGTTTGCAATCATCAAGACTTTTTTTAGAAATAGCTGCTGCAGCTTTTGCCTGCTGTAAACCTGTTTCAACTTCCACAAGTTTTACTTCCGGAAGATTGCCGTTCTTATACATTGGCTGTAATCTTTTATAAGCATCCTCTGCCTGCTTTAAAGTAGCAAGTGTCATCTCATAAGTGTTTTTATATGTCTCTTCGTTCAGCGTTGCGAGTAGTTGACCTTTACTTACAAAATCACCTTCGTTAACAAGAACACGCGCCACAGTTCCAACTCCCGAAAAACTAAGTGGTGTTGATTCTGATTCTTCTATTGTTCCACTGTAAGCAATTTCTTCGTTGCCGTCTAATGTTGTAACTTCTTTTACCTGGACATTTACTGCCGTGTTATTCAGGTTTTTGCCGGAGGATTTACTGCAGCCTGTATATCCTGCAGATAAGAAAATTATTACAGTTAATATCCAAATCTTATTTTTGTTCATTTTGAATCCTTAATTATGTTTATCTACCTAAGCCAAAATTTGAACCAGGGATAAGAAGGATGCTAATCTGCCAAAATGAAGTGAAAAGCGAACAAAGTTTATTGGAATTGCTTAAATAAAATCAATAGCCTATTTTTACTGCTGATATAAAAGCAAATAATTTTATTTAAGGTTGAAAATGGAAATACTAAACAATGACCTGTCATTGCTGATTTCAATTAATGATGATATTGCTACAATAAAGGATGCGGAAAATCTCTTCCTTACAATCTTTAAAAAGCTTCACGCATTTTACGGAATAAAGATAGTTGGAATAGCCCTGCCCGATAAGACAAAAGAAAATGTAGGGTTTGTAATTGCAAAGATTACCGGAGAGAACCTGGAAGAATCTACCCTGTGGTTAAAAACTTTTTCAATGGATTCAATTCCGTTTAACCTGTCGCTGGATAATCCTGACCTTGTTTTGCTGGATGCACATCATTTTTATTCGGTTCAACCGGTTATGAAAGAACAGGACTCGCTTCAAAATGTGCTGACCGGTATGAACATCAATTCATTTGTTCTACTGCCTATGAAAACGGGCGGAGAATTAATCGGGTATATAATTTTTTCATCGCATGAATTTAATCTTAAAGAAAATGATTACGACTACTCACTTAAGATTGCAAACCTTATTGGCGCCGCTCTGAAAAAGTCAATTGATTACGCTGATCTTCAGGATAAAGAGAAGGAAAAGGAGATACAGTTAAGATTACTTGTAGACCTGATAACTATTAATCAGAGTGAAGTTTTTTTTGCCAAACTCGCAAAAGAAATTGATGCTTTAATTTCCTGCGATTACCTTGCAATTTACGCAAGGGAAAGTGAAATGAATGTCTCCAAGTATTTTACAAGCGTAAAAAGCACAGAGGATAAGTTTGAAATAATTCCGCTTTCGCAAAGTGTTTCCAATGCAATTATGGCATTAAGGCAGTACTTACCGGAAAAGCAGGGTCAGAATTTTATTGAAATAGCGGATGACCTGTTTGATACAATGGCTGAGCAGTATACTCACATCAGGAATCTGAAAGAGAAAAATTCTATTAACTCATTTCTCATAATTCATTATTTCTACAAAGATCTTGGTGAAATTAATTTAATTATCGGAAGGAAAGACCCGTTCCTGTGGATGAGCGGCCAGAAAAAAATTGAACTCATGTTCCTTCAGAATAAAAACAAATATTTTGCTTACAAGGAAATAGAACTTGGAATGCACCTGCTTCCGCTGCTTGGAATGATTCTGGCAAATCTTTATGCCTTCGAGGAAATAAAAATTCTTACAAAGAAATTAGAACAGGAAAAAAACTTTTTGCTTGATGAAATTAATCTCAGCGGAAGTTTCCAGGAAATAATCGGTGAAAGTCAGATCATACAGAACTCATTGAACAAAGTAAAACTTGTTGCTCCTCTTGACGCTACGGTTTTAATCTTAGGTGAAACCGGCACCGGGAAAGAATTAATTGCGCGGGCTGTTCATAACTTGTCCAACAGGAAAGACAACACGTTTATAACTGTTAATTGCGCCGCGCTTCCTGCACAGTTAATTGAATCAGAGTTGTTCGGGCACGAAAAGGGAAGCTTTACCGGTGCTATTGAAAAGAGAATTGGTAAGTTTGAAGTGGCAGACGGCGGAACAATTTTTTTAGATGAGATTGGTGAATTGCCGCTCGAAATTCAGGCTAAGCTTTTACGCGTTTTGCAGGAAAAAGAATTTGAACGCATCGGCGGCAAAAGTACAATTCATTCCGATGTGAGAATTGTAGCTGCTACAAACAGGAATCTTGAACGGGAAGTAGCGCAGGGTAAATTCCGCTCGGATTTATATTTCCGTTTAAATGTTTTTCCAATAACAGTTCCACCTCTACGGGATAGAACAGATGATATTCCTATACTTGTAAAACACTTTATAAGTATTTATTCAAAGCGAATAGGTAAAGAAGTAAAATCTATCAGAAAGAATGACATGGAAATGCTTATGACTTACAACTGGCCGGGCAATATAAGAGAACTTGAACATGTTATTGAGCGGGCAATAATTATTTCGGAAGGTCCCAACCTTAATTTAGAAAATCTTTTAGGCAGCAACGCAAAAAAAACAGATGAAGATTTAGAATCGTTTAAGACATTGGTTGAGATTGAAAAGGAACATATAATAAATGCACTTAAACTTACTAACGGGAAAGTTACAGGTGAAAAGAGTGCAGCACAACTGCTTGGCATAAACGGTAAAACTCTTGGCTCGCGCATGCGTAAGCTGGGAATAAAAAGGGAAATAACAATAACAGCGAGAGAATAGCTTTGCTAAAGGCTAAGGCAGAGGCGAAGGCGAAGGGAAAAATGTTAAATGGAAGATGTAAAATGGAAGATGTAAAATGGAAGATGTAAAATGGGAGATGTGAAATGGGAAATGTCCCGCAAAGAGGGATCAGCCTTTGGCTGAGAAGATGTGAGATGTGAGATGTGAAATGTCCCGCAAAGAGGGATCAGCCTTTGGCTGAGAAGATGTGAGATGTGAGATGTGAAATGTCCTCTGGAGCCATATCTGTCAACAGAAGAAAAAATGTAGAACGAAGAGAACTTATGAATGTTGAGTTATGAATTATAAATTCTTAATTCTGTTTTCTTCCGACGGATTTATCAGCCTAAGGCTGAGGCGGATTCTATTTTCTGTCTCTCTTTTTATGTCGTTGAAATTGGATATAAAATAATTTAATTTGCCGCCAAGTTTACAGGGAAAACATCTAATTGAATTAAAGGATCAAAAACATTCTAAGTGCTTTGAATTCATATTTGGTACGGTATAAGTAATAATTTAATTAATATTGAAGGGGAATAGATGAAGCTTAAGGTTTTTCAAGTAATTGTTTTCTTTATTGCAGTTGTTATATCGCAGAAAATAAGTGCGCAGGAAAATACTGCAATTTCATTAATATATTCTGATGTGTATTTCCACAGGACAGAAATTACAAGATCAAGTCCTCAGTTTGATCTCAGAAGTAGAAATTATAGTCCGGCATTTACATATCATACAAACGATTATTATTCATTAAAGTTATTTATAAAAATAAATGAGAATATTGAAACCCCGTTAGATATTAAATTATCTTCTGCTAAAGGGAAAGAAAATATTTACAGGCTTGAAGAGAATATAGATTTATTAAGTAAAGATGAAATCTATGATTACAATTTAGAAATAATATTGGAAGAAACCGGTTGGTATAAATTAGAAATAGGAGATTTTACGAAAAATGAAAATGGAATAAATACAAATTTAG
>QZKB01000064.1 GCA_003599415.1 Ignavibacteriales bacterium
CGGAAGGACTTGAACCTCCGACCCGCTGATTATGAGTCAGCTGCTCTAACCAACTGAGCTACGAGCCCATAATAGGGTTCTAAAAATAACATTTAATCTGAATTTTTGCAATAATTCTATATAAATTATTCTTAAAAAGAAATTCCCAACTGAAATTTTTGTAAAAATTCTTTCTAAACGTGCTTAAAAGAAATATACTTTTCCATTACTGACGAAATTTGCTTTGATTTTTGGATATTTATTAAGGATTGATTCTCCCAACCAGTTAATTGCGTCCTCTTCCCCATGGATAAAAATTACTCTATCCGGCATAAGTTTATTTACAATTTCCAATAATTCCTCACGGCGAGAGTGTGCAGAAAATTTAAAATTTTCCACTTTGCATCTCACCATAATTTCTTGTTTATCTTGAAGGATTATTTTGGAATCTGTTTCTGAATTTGAAATATGATAACCAGGCGTGTCAGTATCCATATAGCCCACCAAAAAAATTCCAAAATTATCCCTCTTTAAGAATTCCATCCCATAATTATATGACAATGTACCTTTAACCATCATACCACTTGGAAGTAATAGTACTGAAGGATTTTTAAGCAAGCGATTTAAACTCTTAAGCTCATAGATATCAACCTGAGATAAATCCGAAATACTAACTTCAGAATCGACTCTTCTTGAAGTATATCTGTAATTATCATAAATACGATTAATTTTTTTTCCAATTCCACCAGTATAAATATCAGCCTTTATTAAATCATTCCTTTCCATTAGGATCGATATAGTCAATAGCATTTCCTGCATTTTACCTAAAGAAAAAACCGGAATAAGAACAGAACCCTGATTCTCAAAAACCTTATTCATTTTTAAGGCAAGCCGTTTTGCTTCTACCCACCAGGATTGTAATTCATTTGAGTTAGTGGCACCATATGTTGATTCCTGAATAAGTACATCAATTTTAACATTTGGTAACTCAGCACCTTTGATTACAGCCTGATCTGAAAGGTTTATATCACCAGTGTAAAAAATTTTCTCATTTTCAGATTCTATTAAGAATGCTGCTGCACCAAGAATATGACCTGCATCCCAGAAAGATATTTTAATTGGAGTTTTATGCTCGGCACGCCATCCGCTAATCTCAATTATTTCATTGTAATCCACAAAGTTTATTGACTTAATCAGGATTTCAATTTCTCCGTGTGTGTAAGGCTTTATATCGGGAATATCTTTTAACTGTTCTTCTAAAATAGAAACAGTATTGTGAAGTGTAATATCGGCAATTGACCTGGTTTGAGCTGTAGAATATATTTTTACGTATGGAAAAAGTTTAACAAGGAAAGGCAGTGCACCAATATGATCATGATGCGCATGAGATATCAAAACAAAGTCAACATTTTTATTTGCAATTAAACCAAGCTGAGGCAAAGCATCCAATCCGGTTTTTCTTGGATGCATCCCGCAATCAAGAATAATACCTGTACCCTGGATATTAAGGTAGAAACAGCTTGAACCTATTTCAACTGCTCCACCTAAAGGAATAAACTCAAACATATTTATAAACTGTATTAATATTTCAAAAATCAGATAGCTTTAAATCCAGACTAATGTTAATATTTTTTCTTTTTGAGTCTGAGTTTTCAGCACGTAAAAAATTGTAATTCAGACAAAGATCTATTTCAAAAGTGTCTGCCTTAATACGAAAAATGTTTTTCAAAAAAGGTTCAATGAAATTGGTCCCCGCATATATAATATTATCCTCCTTCAGGCGATAGGCTAATTCAGTAACAATTAAAATTCTGGAAGAAGGTAACAGCAGCAATCCAAAATTAAAAGTATGATTCGCAAATCTTGATGTTATAATTTTATTGTCAATATATTTTGTCGAATCAAAATCTGCCGATTGATATTTATAACCTGCAGATATTTTTAATACTCCTTTTAAGACGTTCGCAAACAGTGTAGCTTCAGAATTGGAGAACGAAGAATTCCATTCCCACAGCAAAAGATTCTTTTCCGAATTCTTTGACCAGCAATAATTTTTATAAAAGCCGGAATTAATTATTAAACTTAAATCCTGGTTAATTTCATAAATAAATGAAAGGTTTAATCTCCAGTTATTCCGGCTGGAATATCCTTCTTCAAATTCTATCAATTGTTGTTTAGGTAAAAAACTTCTTGCATTGGAATGTCTATATTCTCCGGAAAGAATAAATTCACCTTTAGAGAATTTATAAATTGCCTGCGGACATATGCTGAAATAATTTTTCTTAAGTTTTTCTTTCAGCACACTTCCAATCGAACCGATAAAATATTTTTCACCTCTATAATTAAAGAATTCAGTTTGAGTAAGTTCATTTCCTTTCCCTTCAAAACTTTCCTGCAAATCATAATATTCCACATTCAATCCAACTAGCATGTTAGAATTTAGATTATGTATGACACCAAAATTAAATCCAACATTTCTTAAAAGGATTGACGTATTGGAATAGTTACTTTTTAGTCCTTTTAGAATTCCATAATTCACATGCAAACCAAGGATTGTATTCCCGGTTATACTTTGACTGTAAACGGCACTAAGCGTAGGTCCATTGTACTTAATGTTCCCCATTCCATCATCCAAAAGGAAAAAGGCTTCACCGTTATAAGGTAAATATTTCAAACTTCTATTAACATTTTTTCTATCATCAATTGTATAACTTGCAGATCCCCATAATACTTTACTTGAATCTAATTTCTTTATGCCCTGAAATAGTACCGAATAATTATTTTGATTTTCGGGATCAAATGCTCTTCTGAAAGCGCCTGATTCATTTATAAAGTTTAGATTAGTCCTCAGGAAGTTTTGCCTATAATCCTGGAATAGAAATGCCGGGTTATTTAATTGAGTAAAATTTTTAAGATAATATTGGTTGTCAATAAAATTATTCCATTCATTCAGTCCGTTGTTGGTTTGCCCATAAATATTAAATGAGAAAAAAGAAATAATTAACCATAGTTTTACAATTATTCTTTTCATTGAAAACCTACGGTTGGAACCTGTTTAATTTCCCAATCGAATAAACCATTATTTGTATCAAGACCAACCTCCCGACGTTGTATAGATTTGCCGCTATATTTAGCAGGACTAATGACAAAACTTCTATCTAAACGTTCGTCAAGTGTCTTTGGTAAGTCATAAATAGGCTGGTATTCAACGGCATCAATTATGTCATTAATATCGATTCCATCAGACCAGTTTTTATCATTGCCTTTGGTTATGGCAATTATATCGCTGTTAATATTCAAAATAAAATCGACAGTAACCTCAGGTCTTAAATTAATTAAATTCGGCACTTCAGGATTATTAATATCATCTGCTGAAAATTGATTATAAAATTCCCAATCTGATTTTGAAAGATCCAAACTAGATGAAATAATCTTTGAATGATCTATTGCATCTACTGATAGTACTGCAAAACTCTTAGGATTAATTCCATAATTCTTTTCTCCGGGTTCACCAGGAAATTTGTAAATATTAGACACACCATCAATATCACCATCATTATTTTCATCTGCTCCCGGACCTTTCTGTCCTTCATCACCATTACCAGAAAATCTCATTATCATCATTCCATCCAAATATTTAACGCTATCGCTTGAGTTATAAAGTTCTATATACTGATCATAAATATAGAAAGTACTATTTACAGGACCTGTAAAATATATTTCATTAATTACTAATCCAGATGATGCAGTTGGCTTTAATTGAATCGTATCCGAATATATTTCCTGTGCATTTAAAGTAAAACCTGTTCCACTACCGGTTAAAATTATTCCATCAATAACAGGATGATTCATTGTAACCGAAATTATATAATTTGATGCGGGTAGATTATCCAAAACAAGCACACCATTTGAATTGGTCATAGCTTTTATTGTACCATATTCTGAAACAAGAATAATGCGTGCATTACCAGCGGGGATTAATTTATTCGCCGAATTATATGATGAATCCCATACAGCAGTAATTCTAATTTCTGATGAACCATCAGACAAAGTTGGTATTTCCTCCTCACAGCCAAGCAGTGCGAAAAGAAAAGTAAGGAACAATATAGATTTTTTGTACAACATATAAGGTTATTTGAAAAACTCATCAATTATAAAACTGAATTCTGTACCAAAAAATATTGGCGGATTTCTCTCAATTTCTTTATAAGTAATCGGAGTATCCTTATATAAATAAATTGCTGCATCATCTAAAAGATTATTAACGTAAAAGGAAAATTCAGCGCCTTTGAATAAGGATTTGGTAATGTTCAGGCTGAATAACCACTTTGCATTTTTCTTTTTTATTTCTCTTTGAAAAAAATAATTTTCTTTTTCAACGCTGTTAAGCAGATTAATATCAACTGGTTCAAGTGAATAATCCTTATTCCTTTCAAATAATAATTGCTCTGCCCTGAAAGTTACCCATAAACCAATTGCAGGAAGAGAATAATTAAGCTGATAGTTAAACTGTAATCTGTCATTCCAGGTAGCCAGCGGCGGATATGAAAAACCAATTAACGTATCTTTTCCATTAAAGGTTATATTATAATTATGATATTGACCAAGACTAATTTCCGGAGTGGATTTATAATCAAAACCATTTCTTGATTGATCAGAAAAAATATAGGATGCAATAAAATTAAGACTAATGTTTAAACCCGGGAGTTTTATTGTCTTAACTTCCAGTTCTGCTCCTTTGGAAAAAGTGTAACCTGAATTTGATGATAGTGAATATGAATCGACATAATAAATTTTTGGAATTTGTCCGCTTGTAGCCGCAAAAACAGGAACGGTTTGTTCTTCAATTTGATTTATTCTTTCTTTATAATAAAATGATAGTGAAGCCCCGATTATATTAAACATGGTTTGATCGAATGCAATTTCATACTGTGTTTCTGAGTATGCTTTCAACTCAGGTACCTTCTTGTCATATCTGAAGTATAGGATATTACCGCTTTCAGGATCCCGCCATCTGAATACGCTTTCCGGAGGATAAATTGAACTAAACGTTGGAGATTTTGATTGCCTGCCTGCAGATAAACGCAGTTGATTATTTTCTGATAAAAACAGGATTAAATTCAGACGTGGGTTGAAGTATGTTCCCTGCTTCGAATTAACTAAATCACCTTTACCAAATACTCCGCCAGGATTTAACTTTTGCGGGTTATACATTTCATATCTAGCACCAAACACAAATTTAAAGTCCAACAATAAATTTCCGGTTATTGAATTTTCCGCATAAATACTGGCTGAAAATGAGCCGGGAATCTTATTAAAATTATATGATGTAATTCCCGATTGCATTCCGTAATAATTAAACAAAGAATCAATTTGAATTCCCTTTCCTGTATTAGCCTCATATCTCCAATCAAATCCTAACAACAAAGAATTATGATATCGGTACATCGAGAAATTTCTTAACCAATTAATATTATTACCGATATTCCATTCAATACCATTTGTTTCAACCCTTCCTATATAAGATGAAATTGTATCTCCATTAGGCAGCACTCTTAAATCCGATTCAACTAATCTTGATTTAGAAGAATTTTCTCTTCTAACAGATGCAAATTGTGAATAATTTATTTCATCTGTATCCATTTTATATTTACCCTGGGAAGAATAACTAATAGAAAAACCACGGTTGTAGTTCTTTATTTTTTGAACGTCATCTTTGGGATATTCCTCATCAAATATTAACTGCCCTGAAATTTTTTGATTTATGTTCAACATTTTATCAAACAAAGAAAATTCATTAGCTGCCTGACCGCTTATCCTGGTATATTCATCACCTGTTTTACGGATGTCTCTTTCACTTCTGGCACCATTAAAGTTAAAGCTGATATCATTACCTGATAAATCCATCGAACCGGATAAATTTAATTCATAGGTTTGAGGATTATTTTTAAATTTCATCCTTGTTGGTTGCAAAGAAGTTTTAGTATTAACAATAATTAATCCTTCAGTAAGATCTCCATATTTAACCGAAGGTAAACCCCGGATTATTTCTACTGAGTTTATATTATCTGCCGGAATTGTTCTTAGGTCTATACCGCCACCGATATTTGAAATTCCGGTTGTGCTGTTTTGCATTCTTTCAAATTGCATATTGGAATTATTTGAAAGCGGCATTCCATCCAACAAAATTAATGTGCCAAGCGAAGATAATTTATCATTATCAAAACCTCTTATAGCCGTCTGGCTGAATTTATCTATACCAAAATTTTCAGTCTTTAAAACACCCGGGACAAGTTCAAGTATATCTTTTAAATTTGTTGCCTGTAAATGTTCTATCTCTCCGCTATTAATAACTGATTTCGAAACTGCATCACGCGGCAATAAATTGGATGGAGCAAACACTTCAATACCACCAATTTGAAACACAGTAGGTTTAAGAACAACTTTAATTGTTTCATTCGAATTAATAATTACCTGAACATTTTTTTCTTCAAAACCAATGTATGAGACTTTTATTTTATATTTGCCGGCAGGAATTTTATAGAATGTAAATATTCCATTCACATCTGTAACATATTTAAGGTTAAGTTCAATAATTTCAACGCTTGCTCTGAATAATGGTAAGTTATTACTATCTTCTACAACACCAACAAGCGAATATTCATCTAATGAAGGGAATTCATTCTGAAAATATTCTTTATAATCCACAGCATAAAGGGAGTGTTCAGGTCCCATAAAATAAAGAAGAGAAAGGAATAAATACGCAACAAACTTTAACATCAATTATTCTAAATTGTTTAAATTTTATCCCACTTTTATTAAGTGGTAACTTAAAATAAAAAGAAAACTAACTCAACATTTTTTTTGAGAATCTTTTTCTGTTAAGTTTCATCTAACGAATAAAATAAAAGGAATTTAAATGGAAATGGTAATCTCTCTTAATGACGGTAAAAAAGTCGATGCAATATTCAAAGGTCATACAATAAGAACGGATCAACCGTTGCAAGCCGGTGGTGAAGACAGTGCCCCGGCACCTTTTGACTTATTCCTTGCTTCAATAGGAACCTGCGCTGGTATTTATGTAAAAGGTTTCTGTGATTCAAGAAATATTCCGACAGATAAGATTAGAATTTACCAAACGATGAAGTATAATGCTCAAACCCGGCTAATAGATAATATTGAACTTGATATAAAATTACCTGAAGATTTTCCTGACAAATTTAAAGATGCAGTTATAAACTCTGCTGAACTTTGTGCAGTAAAAAAGCATTTACACAACCCACCGCATATTGCCGTTAAAACATCAATTGAAGAAAAAGTTTAGATCTGGAAATTTTTGTCAACGGTCTAATCGAAGAATAACATTTTCCTTAGACCGTTTTTTTAGAAAATCTGAAAGTGTTGAAGCTGATTTAAAAAGGTTGTCTAAACTTTCACCTCTTTCCCCAGTTTTTTTATCAGTCTGATCATCCTTATTTTTTTTAGTCTGAACGACTTTGGGATCATGAGACTTATTAACTTTTTGAGGTTGTTCAATTTTCCCTTTTTTAAATTCTGCAGAAGCACTATTAACTAAATTTTCCTGTTGCCTGATTTGGTTCTGATTTATGTCTGCGAATTTTATACCCTGGTTTTGTAAAGGTCTTAATTTTTGTAATTTAGAATTATCTGCTCTTAAATCAGCCGAAAAACTAACCTCCCTGGTAACAGGAATTTTTACCATTGCCGGTTTGATAACTTTATTTACAGCAAAAGTATTATGCGATTTATTTATTGTTTCACTTTCACCTGAGAATGAACTATCGAATGCAAAAATAGCTTCTGCATATACCTTGTCATTTTGATATCTTGCTTCATCCGCCCTAAGATCGAAAAAATAAATTTCAGAATAATCGTTCATCTTTGAACTGAGACTACGAGAAGTAAGTCCTACCTGCTGAATTTTAAATCTAAATGTTTCAAAATTGATTTGATTTCTGAAGCTTTCAATTTCTTTTATTGCAAAAATCGGATCTGGATAAATAAGCTCATAATTGCCGTCTATTAAAATATAAATACCATACTTAGCTTCATTGGCATTAAAAACCTGTTGGTTTGTAAGCAGCCTGTACACAATAAGATTTTTTGGAAGAGGATTATTGATATATGAACTCAATTCTTCAAAAGATAAAGGTTCCGGTCTTCTTGAAGGATTTTTTTTGTAGACGATTTTAAAGTTATTTCTGAAGTCGAATTTATTTTCAGAAAAAATCAATACGTCATTCTTTTTTATATCTATTGTTTCAAGCAGCATTTTTTAATTTATGCCCAGTGAATTAATCCAAGGTCATAGGATGTTCTTTGTAAAGGATGTTTAGGAAGTATCCTTGCAGTAAAACCAAACTGTCCGCTGTTTTTAGTAATTATAACTCCTTTGTAACAATAATTGTTGGAACCTTTAGATTTATTTTTATCATATTGCATAGGCACAAAACTATTTGAATGAGCTTCAAATTGTTTATCAATTGATCCAAAATAAATCTGGACTTCAACATCGTCCGGAGTAAGATTTCCCAGATGTACATCTGCACTAATACTAAACTCAGTTCCAACCTTAATATCTGCAGATTCATTTTCATGCTTAATACTAATAAATTTCACCTGACTCCAATTAGAACGTACTTTCAATTTCCATTCGGCAATATCTTTGGTCTGCTGGTAATTATTCTTACTAAGAACTTTTCTGCTATCAATTGCAACATTATAGAATTTTGTAAAATACTGTTCAACCATTCTATTGGTATTAAAGAATGGACCAAGCTTTTTCATTGATGATTTAATCATACTAATCCATTGCCGGGGTAACTTATCCTCTGATCGATTATAGAATATAGGGACAATTTCTCTTTCCATACTGTTATAAAGTTGATTTGACTCTACTTCATTCTGATAATCAAGGTCTAAATATTCTTCACCATTTCCAATTTTCCATCCAACTTCCGGAGCATATCCTTCATCCCACCAGCCATCAAGCACGCTAAAATTTAATCCACCGTTTGCAATAACTTTCATTCCTGAAGTTCCGCTTGCCTCAAGAGGTCTGCGGGGATTATTCAGCCAGACATCACAACCTTCAACCATATACCGTGCAAGATTCATGTCATAATTTTCGAGGAACACAATTTTCTTCCTGAATCTATCCTGTTGCGCTATCTGAATTATTTCTTGTATTAATTTCTTACCTTCTTCATCCCTTGGATGCGCCTTACCGGCAATGATTAATTGAACAGGATGAAGCGGATTGTTTAAAATATTTGCAAGTCTGTCAAGGTTCTGTAAGATTAAAGTAGCCCGTTTATAAGTTGCAAATCTTCTTGCAAAACCAATTGTAAGAGCAGCGGGATCAAGTACTTCTGACGCAGCAGAAATTTCAAACTGAGAACCTCCGCGGGCAATAATTTGCTTTCTTAATCTTGCTCTTGCAAATGCAACAAGTCTTTCGCGTCTTCGTTCATGTGTCCGCCATAGTTCAACATCAGGTATGTTATCAACCCTGCTCCAAATCGATTGATCTTCAGGTTTGAGAAAGAATTTTTCTCCAAGGTACCTATATAATAACTCTTCCATATCGGGTGATAAATGACTTCTGGTATGTACGCCATTTGTAATATAGTCAATCGGGATTTCATCAAATGGAACACCTTTAAAACCAGTTACCCACATTTTTTTACTTACTTCTCCATGCAATTTGCTTACACCATTAACAAAGCCCGCAGTATTCATGGCAAGATGAGCCATATTAAAATTTGTTGGTGGTGCTTCCCGGTTAATTGTTCCCAAACGATAAAAATCTTTATCATTTATTTTCAATTCATTTCTGTAATAATGTCCAAAATATTTTTCAACCATCTGATTATCAAAAATATCTATCCCGGCTGAAACAGGAGTATGTGTTGTAAAAACATTTGAATAATAACCAACTTCTCTAGCCTGTTCGAAGGTTAAATTTTCTTCATTAATCAATTGTCTCATTCTTTCAAGCGAAAGAAAAGCAGAGTGTCCTTCGTTCATATGACAAACCTGCGGTTTAATCCCAAGTTCATTTAAAGCCTTAACACCGCCTATACCTAAAATAATTTCCTGCTGAATTCTTGTTTCCGAATTACCACCATATAAAGTTCTTGTAATAGTCCTGTCTTCAGGTGAATTCTCAGGGATATTTGTATCCATTAAATATACAGGAATTCTTCCAACATCAATTCTCCATATCTGGAAAGAAACTATTCTACCTGGAAAATTCAACTTAATTATTCTAGGAGATTTATTTTCATCTAATTCAAGGGTCATTGGCAAATTATAAAAATCATTCAGGTCATATTTTTCCTGCTGCCATCCATCAGACGTTAAGTATTGTTGGAAATAGCCTTCCTTATAATTTAACCCTACACCAACAAGAGGTAATCCAAGTTCACTGGCAGATTTTATATGATCACCCGCTAAGATTCCAAGTCCTCCTGAATAAATCTGTAAACACTCTGTTAGACCAAATTCTGCTGAGAAGTACGCAATATACGGCTTACTATTTCCCTTTATTTTCTTTTGGTACCAGGTGGTTTGAGCAAGGTAGGTTTTTAGTTGTTCATAGGCTCGGTACATGTGAGCAATAAAACCATCATCATTGGATACTTCGATAAGACGATCCTGGTTAATTTTACCAAGCATTGAGACCGGATTATGATTTGTTGTTTCCCATAATTCTCTTTCCAGCCTTCTAAAAAGCTCAAAGGAATCCTGACTCCACGTCCAATGCAAATTAAAAGCTAATTCACGTAAGGGTTCAAGATTTTTAGGTAATGAAGGTGAGACATTAAAAGTGCCGATAAAATTAGCCATCTAAAAACTCCATTTAATAAATATTTGGAAGCTCAACCATTAATACATGTATTAAGCTTTAACATATTCACTTTTATTAATTTCTAATTATTTTTTTACTGAACTGTCGTAAATATAACCAAAATCCAATGCTTATGAAATCTTTGCTGTTTAAAAAGCCATAGTAAATCCGGCTTAATGATACTACAATTTTAAGGACCTTACTTAAGTAAAATCATTTTTTTAATATCCTTAAATTCATTTCCCTTTTTATCAAGGGCAGTGATTCTGTAAAAATAAACACCGCTTGTTAATTTAATATTATCAATGTCAGTTGCACTCCATCTTATCTTATGGACACCTGCTCTTTGATTCTCACTAACAAGTATCTTTATCTGCTGACCGATAATATTAAATACTGAAAGCTTTACTTCTGCATCATAAGGTAAAGCGTATTCAATTGTAGTATTGGGATTAAACGGATTAGGGTAATTTTGTTTCAAATAAAATTTATCCGGTAAATTATTTACAATTCCCTCAGTTCCAATTGATGTAAGAGAATCAGGAAGTAATGCTAATCCTCTTACTCTTTTAAATCCAATTGCACCAATATTAGTGGCAAGTCCGGTTTTTGTATCTATTTTAGTTAAAGTAGCTGCATTACTTCCAATTGAACCGTAAAGAGTTCCATCGTTACCAAAAGCTAAAGCATTAATAGTATTTGTACCTGTACCGGCATTTCCAACAAAAGTAGTTTCACCGTTATCCTTATTAATTTTAAAGATTAAGTCCTTTCCTATAGTAGAAGCTTGCCCTATTGATGCCCACATCTGCTGATCAACAGGATTGATAGCTATACTTGCGATTGGAATACCTAAAGAATCGATCAATGCATAAGATCCCGTTGTAATATCAATTTTATAAAGAGAACCATCTTTTGTTGCAGCATATAAATTACCATTATTATCAAAACAGGAAGAGGATAAAGCCAAATCAGTATTAAATAAATAATAAGCACTACCGGCAGATGCATTCAGATGATGTAAACTTGATAAACCGTTAGTAGAATAAAATGGATCTTGTAAAGCATACAAAACCCCATCTAATGGATTTACAGCTAATCCAACCAAACCTTTTACATTTGTCAATCCAAGAGAAGTACCGGCACCGGTTTGTTCATTAATTATTATTAGTTCGGTATTCAATTCCCCCAAACCATAAATTGAATTTTTAATTACCGGATTTATAAGATACCCTTCAGCTTTAAGATAGATTCTGTTGCTTGTATTATTCTCAGCATTTGAAATTATTTCAAGTTTTTCATCATATATATTTGCTTCTGTTGGATTAAATATTATATCTAGTACAAGTGAATCATAAGTGGCAATATTTATCGGATAATTTAGCGGAGTTATTATTTTAAAATCAGTATTTGAGGTTCTGATTTCAGAAATCTGCAAAGTTTCATAACCAATATTTTTAATAAGCACCCGCTTAAATTCAGATGTAGTTCCGATTTGCCGTGCACCGAAATCAAGCAACGTATCACTCGATAAAATATTAGCCTTATTGTATGGAGTCAGACGAATATTACCAACCCACGTTCCCCAGGTATTCGTTCTTGCAGAAAACTCAGTGAATAACCAGATATTATTAATATCAACTGGATCATTCCAGATGCCATTATAATCTCCCCAACGGTTTCTGTCACCTGTTCCAACTTCAATATAGTTACCAAATCCTTGTCTTAAGACTTTACTATTGATAAAAAGCCCTGAGTCTTTTTGTTTTGTAATGTAGTAGGCTCCAGGATATTCATCAGAACCGGAGCGACTAAAAGTAATAACAACATTTTCATTTTGATCTACTGCAACAGCAGGATAGTAATACCAGCTTCCT
>QZKB01000126.1 GCA_003599415.1 Ignavibacteriales bacterium
CCGTATATTGAACTCGGTACCAACTTTAATATCCGCGGATTCATTCTCATGTTTAATACTAATAAATTTTATCTGGTTCCAGTTAGAGCGGACTTTATGTTTCCATTCTGCAATATCTTTTGTTTGCTGATAATTATTCTTGCAAAGAATTTTTCTGCTTTCAATTGCCACGTTATAATACTTTGTAAAATACTGCTCAACCATTCTATTTGTATTAAAGAATGGACCAAGTTTTTTCATTGAAGATTTTATCATACCAATCCATTGGCGCGGTAACTTGTCATCTGAACGGCTATAAAAGATTGGAACAATCTCTCTTTCAAGCGAATTATAAAGCTGGTTTGATTCAACTTCATTCTGGTAATCAAGATCAAGATACTCTTCGCCATTACCAATCTTCCAGCCAACTTCAGGAGTATAACCTTCATCCCACCAGCCGTCAAGTACACTAAAGTTTAAACCGCCGTTGGCAATAACTTTCATACCGGAAGTCCCGCTGGCTTCAAGAGGTCTGCGGGGGTTATTCAACCAAACATCGCAGCCTTCTACCATATAGCGTGCAAGATTCATATCATAATTTTCAAGGAATACAATTTTTTTCCTGAACCTGTCCTGCTGAGCTATCTGAATAATTTCCTGGATCAATCTCTTCCCTTCTTCATCTCTTGGATGAGCCTTACCAGCAATAATTAATTGCACCGGATGAAGCGGATTGTTTAAAATATTTGCAAGCCTGTCAAGGTTTTGAAATATTAAAGTAGCACGCTTGTATGTAGCAAATCTTCTTGCAAATCCAATAGTTAGTGCGGCAGGATCAAGAACTTCCGCCGCAGCAGAAATTTCGAACTGAGAACCACCACGTGCGATTATCTGCTTTCTCAGTCTTGCCCTTGCAAATGCTACAAGTCTTTCACGCCTTCTCTCGTGAGTTCTCCAGAGTTCAACATCTGGAATGTTATCCACTCTTCCCCATATTGTTTGATCTTCAGGTTTTAAGAAGAATTTTTCTCCGAGATACCTGTATAAAAGTTCTTCCATATCCGGTGAGAGATGACTTCTTGTATGCACACCGTTTGTAATATAATCAATTGGAATCTCATCAAATGGAACACCTTTAAAACCAGTTACCCACATTTTTTTACTAACTTCACCATGCAGCTTACTAACACCATTCACAAAACCGGCGGTATTCATTGCAAGATGCGCCATATTAAAATTTGTTGGCGGAGCATCACGGTTAATCGTGCCCAATCTGTAAAATTCTTTATCATTTATTTTTAATTCATGCCTGTAGTAATTGCCAAAATATTTTTCAACCATCTGGTTATCAAAAATGTCAATACCAGCAGACACAGGAGTATGCGTTGTAAAAATATTCGAATAATAACCGACCTCTTTAGCCTGTTCAAATGTCAAGTTTTCATCGTTTATTAAATGTCTCATTCGTTCAAGCGAAAGGAATGCAGAATGTCCTTCATTCATATGACAAACCTGCGGGTTAATGCCAAGCTTATTTAGAGCTTTTACACCGCCAATGCCCAGAATAATTTCCTGTTGAATTCTTGTTTCCGAATTTCCACCGTAAAGAGTTCTTGTTATAGTTCTGTCTTCAGGTGAATTTTCCGGAATGTTCGTATCCATCAAATATACAGGCACTCTTCCAACATCAATTCTCCAGATCTGAAACAAAACAGGTCTGCCGGGAAATTCAAGCTTGACTTTTATTGGTAACTTATTTTCATCAAGTTCAAGAGTCATTGGTAAATTGTAAAAATCATTAATATCATATTTTTCCTGCTGCCATCCATCAGAAGTTAAGTATTGCTGGAAATATCCTTCCTTATAATTAAGACCAACACCAACAAGCGGCAATCCCAATTCACTTGCAGATTTGATATGATCACCTGCCAAAATTCCAAGTCCGCCGGAATAAATCTGTAAACATTCGGTTAGGCCAAATTCTGCCGAGAAGTAGGCAATATAAGGTTTACCTGTTCCTTTTATTTTTTTTTGATACCACGTTGATTGAGCAAGATATGTTTTCAGTTGTTCATAGGCCCGGTACATATGGGCAATAAATCCGTCATCATTTGATACTTCAATAAGTCTGTCCTGGTTAATCTTTCCAAGCATTGATACTGGATTGTGGTTTGTTGTTTCCCATAATTCTCTTTCCAACCTTCTGAATAGTTCAAAGGAATCCTGGTTCCATGTCCAATGTAAATTAAAAGCTAATTCACGTAAAGGCTCAAGGTTTTTAGGAAGAGACGGTGAAACGTTGAAAGTACCTATGAAATTGGCCATTGAAAACTCCGTTTTATTAAATAACAGTCATGCTTTTCTGGTAATACGTCTTCAAAGCATTAATATTATCATACTCAAATTCTGTGAAATAGTAATTATTACTCAAGTGCTGTAAATATAACCAAAAATCAATGTTTATGAAATCTTTGGACTTAAAAAAACCGGATAAAAATCCGGCTATAATGACAAGGGCTTTTAATTTATCATTTAAGCAGGATCATTTTTTTAATATCCTTAAATTCATTCCCCTTCTTATCAAGGGCAGTGATCTTATAAAAATAAATTCCGCTAGTTAATCTTATGTTATCTATGTCCGATGAGTTAAATTTTATTTTATGAATGCCTGCGCTTTGATTTTCATTTACAAGTAGTCTTATCTCCTGTCCAATGATATTATATATAGAAAGTTTTACTTCTGCATCAGAAGGTAATGAATACTCAATTGTAGTATTAGGATTAAACGGATTAGGATAGTTTTGCTTCAGATAAAATTTTTCAGGTAAATTTTCAATCAACCTTCCGGATTCAACTGATGTAAGTGAGTCCGGTAAATAAGTAAGCCCTTTTACTCTTTTGAAGCCGATTGGGCCAATGTTAGTGGCAGCACCGGTCTTGGTGTCGATCCTGATTAAAGTTGCAGCGTTATTTCCAATTGAACCGTAAAGTGTTCCGTCACTTCCAAATGTCATGGCATTAATAATATTTGTTCCGGTTCCTGCTTTTCCAATAAAAGTTGTGTCGCCGTTATCTTTATTTACTCTATAAATTAAATCTTTACCCACAGTAGAAGCCTGTCCGACTGATAACCACATTTGCTGATCAACCGGATTTATTGTAATACTTGAAACAGAAAAACCAAGCGAATCAATTAGAGTATATTCACCTGTATTAATATCTATTTTGAATAATGCACCATCTTTGCTTGCGGCATAAAGATTTCCAAATTTATCAAAACAGGAAGTAGCTAATGCCAAATCTGTATTAAATAAATAATATGCACCTCCAGCAGCGGCATTCAGATGATTTACGCTGGATAATCCATTAGTCGAGTAAAACGGGTCCTGAAGAGCATATAAAACTCCGTCTAACGGGTTTACCGCCAAACCAACTAATCCTTTCATAGTTGTACTTCCAAGAGATGAACCACTGCCAGACTGAGGATTAATTAATATTAGCTCAGTATTTAATTCACCTAAACCATAAATAGAATTTTTGGCAACGGGATTAATTGCATAACCTTTACCATTAAGAAAAACCTTATAAGAGTTACTATTTTCCGCGTTTGAAATTATTTCTAAATTTTCCTGGTAGTCGTTTGTAGTTGTAGGATTAAATATAATATCCAACACAAGTGAATCAAGTGTTGTTATCTCAATTGGAAAATTTAAAGAGTTTAATATCTTAAAATCGTTATTTGAAATTTTTATCTCTGATATATTTAATTTTTCATATCCTGTATTTTTGAACACAATCTGTTTGGTTTTGGATGTCTTTCCGATTTGATTGAATCCAAAGTCAAGTAATGTGTCATTTGAAAAAATGTTAGCATTATTATATGGAGTAAGACGAACCATTCCTACCCAGGTACCCCAGGTATTAGTCCTTGCCGAGAATTCCGTAAATAACCAGATATTATTCATATCAGACGGGTCGTTCCAAATGCCATTGTAATCACCCCACCTATTTCTCGTTCCACTTCCTGCATTAACATAATTTCCAATCCCACTTTTTACAACCTTGCTGTTGTTAAACTGACCTGTACCTGATAGTTTAGTGATATAATATGCTGCCGGGTATTCATCATAACCAGAGCGGCTGAAAGTAATTATTACATTTTCATTTTTATCCACAGCAACTGCCGGGTAATAATACCAGCTTCCTTCCCTTTCAATTGAAATATCTTCGTTCTTTTTATTAGTGCTTGTATTAATCGAAAGATATCTTAATGCGGAATTATTCCCGGATGAATTTTTTGTAGCAAATGTATGATAGAGCGAACCATTATAATAAAGTGGTTCGCTAACAAAGTCGCTGCCGCTTATCTCTATTAAAGATGAACCACTTCCACCTAACTGGTTCGCGTCTGATGGTGTACTATAATTTGAAACAGCAACACTTGAAACAGTAAGCTTTGGCGATGAAAAAATTGAAGATAATTTATATAACAAAACATATTGACCTGTAGTAAAAGGAGATCTTGCTAAAAGGTAATAATCGTTTGAACTTGAAAACATTCTAGCCGGTCTCAATTTATAAATCAGATTACCTGAGGATGCAGAATGTCTGATGTTCCAAAAATCAATCCACTCAACAGCACCTCCTGAATTAGAATATAATTGATCCTTAGCGATAGCTCTAAGTTTATTTCCTTTAAAAGAGTACTCACTTTCAGTAGTTGAAAGATCATCAAAAGTCCATTGGTTGGAGGTTATATAAATTGCCTTATCATCATAACCAACTCCCTGGTAATCTGCCCAGGTTTCATCACTTGTACTTCCATTTAAACTGGCATTAAATGAATAATTAAACCAGGTACCAGTAGGATCATCATCATCTGATACGGAGACAAGGTAACTTGCAATTTTAGTCCCATCATCTGCATGTAGCCAAACCATAACCCATCTGTTAGAAAACTGATCATAAATAACTTTCGGATCAAAAGGGCTTGCCCCATTTAACGCAGATTCAAACCAATCGGAAGCTGCAATAGTTTTTAGTGCTTCTCCATTTTTTTTGCAGATCCTGAAAGTTGAATTAACTACTAAGACTATATGATTTGGCCCAACTGCTATGTAAGGATCCGGAGGAATAGAATTAGTCATCTGAATTCCTTCGAAACTCTTAAGTAAAATTGAGCTATCAACTTGTGCAGCCTGAGATTTCTGAAGCTGAACCTCATCAATAAACTGGGAAGTCAACGGAGATTCATCCAGTCCTATTAAAGATTCATTAGGAATTAATTTCCAGGATTTTTTATTCCTTGTCGGTCTTGTCTTAAAGATGTATAGAGATACATTATAAAAATCATTCGTAGAAACAGCTACACCACTCTGAACTGAACCGGTTGCAGGTCCTTTGTAAAGCTGTCCAAAACTCAGCTCGGTAATTAGAGATAAAATCAAAAAAACTAATAAAAGTCTGTACATCATAAAATCCCTGTTGTTAAAGTGCTAAATAAAAAAAAATCCGCTTTGTAATTTACAAAAAAGTAACCCTTGATATAAATACATTCTTAAAAATGTCTCTATTATTACCTCCCTAAACACATCCATTGGATTGAAACAGATTAAAACAACAAAAAAATACATTTTCCGTTTGTCTTTGGTAAAAAATTGTTGTAAAATCGGCAAGGTATTTTTTAAGTTTATTTTAGTTTTTATTTATATTTAACTCGAAAAAAAACTGATTTATGCACAACTTCGGAATTTAAGATGCAAGGAGTTAAAATCGAATTCGTTAATAAGTATACCACGCTTATTAAAGTCGCAGAGAAGGGTTTAGATAACTTTCCTGATGAACTTAGTGAATTTATGGTAAATGAATTTGAACTTCAGGCAGTTGTCTTTTTCAAAGTAAACAACGATAACTCCTTAACAGTTTTGGGAAAATCAGCTTCAGCAAAAAAGAACTACCTTAAAGGTGCGATTTTTTCTTGTTCAAGCTGTAAATTATTAAGCAACGATACTTACTCAACTTTTAATTCTGATCCTGAATGCGAAATTTTAATATCTGACTTTATTATTTATGAAGCTTGCAACCTCGTTAGAATAACAGACTCTGACAGAATTTTTATCAAGTACGCAAGAAAAACTCCTTTTCTAAGAACTGATATAGATTCATTTAAAATCGTTTCAGATCTTTTATCGGGATTGTTCAAGTCCTGGGTAGCTGCACGCGGTGGCGAGCTTTCACATACTGCTAAATCAACTGCAGAAATTGTAAATGTTATATCATCAGAATTAATGAATCCAGCTAACACAATTCTGGGGAATGCTTCACTGCTGTATCAAAGTAACTTGACTTCTTCCCAATTGGAGTTTGTAAGAACAATAAAAAATAATGCCCAGCACCTTTTGTTTATTTTAAGTGATTTGACGGATATAGCAAAAATTGATTCCGGTCTGACCAAAGAAAATAAAACAACAATTAAGATCAGCAACTTTTTGGATGAAATAAAGAAGATATATGACAAAACAGAATTTGATATAACTTATGAAACAGATAAAAATATTCCTTCTGAAGTTTCCGTCGATCAGCAAAAATTAAAATATATATTTGACACCCTGTTAGCTTGTTCATTTAAATATGCACCAAAAGGTAATATTACAATTAAAGTTTCCTCGATGGATAATAAACAACTCCTCTTCAGAATTTCTGATAATGGAGATGGAATTCCAAATGAAAAAAGAAAAGCTTTATTCGAACCGCTTACACTGATTTCCGGTGAACTTATAAAATCAAAAGGACTTGAAGGATTAAACCTGACACTCACAAAGAAGTACATCAGCCTTTTAGGTGGAGAAATTAAGGTCGACAGCATAATAGGCAGTGGAACAACTTTTACTTTTACAATTAATTCTGAATATTATTCTGAAATTGAAAGGCAGATCAGTCAACTGCCTCCTCCTAGTGCAAAGAACAGAGTTCTTGTAATTGAGGATGATTATGCAACATCAAAATTGTTAAGTAATTATCTTTCAAGATGGGGTTACGATCCTACAATTGTAAACACGGAAGAACAAACATTTTCTTTAATTGAGAAAGAACATTTCCTGGCAATAATAATGGATATTGCTTTGCCAAATATTAATGGACTTGAACTTCTAAAGAAAGTACACGAGCATAAAAACACAAAACATACTCCTGTTATAGTTTGTTCGGTCGAGGCCGAGCAGCAGAAAGCATTTATGCTTGGTGCTGTTGAGTATTTTGTTAAACCGATTAAATACAAATTTTTAGTTGAAATATTACAAAGCTACAAACTGAAAAAAGATTCCAATATTCTGTGTGTAGATGATGATTTACCGACACTGGATTTATTAAAGGAAGCAATTACTACAGTAGGTTTCAATCCAATTATTGAATCGGTTTCTGCAAATGTAATGGATCTTATTGATGATAAAGAAATCGATCTAGCAATTATTGATCTCGATATGCCGACACCGAATGGATTTGAGCTTATCAAACTTATAAAATCGAATCCGAAATTCGCTAATCTCCCAATCGTCATTTATACAGGCAAAGAAAATTTCCAGGAAGACCTGAAACAAATTGACGGTCTTTTTGAGGAATTACTTAGCAAGCGCAGCACTAATATCGAAGACCTTGCGGACGTGATTGACAAGATGATAAATCGTTATGAAACTCCAACTCCGATAAAAGAAGTTTTGGAGAAAAAAGATGTTATCAAAATTTTACTCGCAGAAGATTATAAACACTCGCAGATTATTGTTACTCGTTTGCTGAAGAAAAATAGTTTTGAAAATATAGTTGTGGTTGAAAATGGTGAAGAAGCATACGAAATGGCTAAGAAGGATACTTTCGACTTGATCTTAATGGATATGCAGATGCCTGTTATGAATGGTTTTGAGGCCACCGAAAAGATAAGACAGTTAGGCAACTATAATAACATTCCGATAATTGCTCTGACAGCTTTTGCTATGAAAGGTGACAGGGAAAAATGTCTTGAAGCAGGTGCTACAGATTATATTCCTAAACCGATCGACAGCAAGGAGTTTATTGAAAAAGTAAAGTATTATACAAATCAGAATAAATAATACAAAAGTTTTATAGTTTTAATTTAACCGGGGTTGATTTACTCAACCCCTTATTTTTTATTTAAGGTGATAAATGATCAACCATAATGTACGAGTACGATTTGCTCCTAGCCCAACAGGATATTTGCACGTTGGTGGATTAAGAACAGCTCTGTATAATTATTTGTTTGCAAAAAGCAATAACGGACAGTTTATACTTAGAATTGAGGATACTGACAGGAACAGATATGTTGAAGGTGCGGTTGAGAACCTGATTAATTCTTTAAAGTGGTGCGGTTTAAATTTTGATGAAGGACCTGATACCGGTGGAAACTATGGACCTTATATGCAATCACAAAGATTGGAAATCTACAAGCAATATGCTGATGAACTTATACAAAAGGGATATGCATATTATTGCTTCTGCACACAGGAAAGACTGGAAGCACTAAGGGAAGAACAACAGAAACTTAAACTTCCACAGGCAAAATATGATAAACATTGTCTTAATCTTTCTAAGGAAGAAATAGAAAATAATTTAAATGAAAACATACCTTACGTAATCAGATTAAATGTAAAACCGGATCAGACTGTTGTAGTTGAAGATGTAATCCGAGGTCGTGTTGAATTTGACAGCTCTGTAATTGACGACCAGGTTCTGATTAAAAGTGATGGCTATCCTACTTATCATTTGGCAAACATTGTAGATGATCATTTAATGAAAGTAACTCATGTAATAAGAGGAGAAGAATGGCTACCGTCGGTTCCAAAACATGCCCTGCTATATGATGCATTTGGCTGGGAAAGACCAGTATTTGCGCACCTTCCCCTGTTGCTGAATCCCGATAAATCTAAATTAAGCAAACGTCAGGGTGATGTTGCAGTTGAAGATTACAGGAACAAAGGTTACCTGAAAGATGCTTTAATTAATTTCGTCGCTCTGCTTGGCTGGAATGCTGGTGATGACAAAGAATTCTACTATCTTGATGAATTAGTTGAAAAGTTCTCACTGGAAAGAGTAAATAAAGCGGGAGCAGTTTTTAATATAGAAAAATTAAACTGGCTTAATGAAGAACATCTCCGGAAGAGGAGTAATGAAGAAATTCTTGAGATGCTCAAACTTGAAATCAGGCAATCTGACTATAAAGACAAAATATTTCCGGATCACTACCTGATGAATATTATTATTGCAATGAAGGAAAGGGTGTCATTTGTAAAGGAATATATAACAAAAAGTCCTTATTTCTTTGAGGAGCCAAAAGAATATGACTCTGTTTCACTTACAAAGAATTGGAAACCAGACACTTCTGAACACCTGAAAAAATTCACTGAAGCAATTAATAGTATTAGTGACCCATCTAAAGAAGCTTTTGAAAAGGCGTTAACAAATACAGCCGAAGAATTAAACATCGGGAAAGGCAAATTAATTCATCCTCTTCGGTTAGCATTATCCGGTCAAAGTACAGGCCCCGGTATGTATGATTTACTTTATATCCTGGGAAAAGAAGAATCCGTTAAGAGAATTATTACTGCTATAAAAAATATTTCAGCGTAAATTAATTTTTAGGCAAAACTGTTCAGCACTTTATTTGTTACAGCTGCAATCACTATTCCAATAGTAAAACTAAGCAACGTTCCAATAAGAACATATTCAAGCATTGCTTTATCTTTTTCATTTTTAATTTCGCTGTATCTTAAAATGGATTTTGCAGCAATCAAAAATCCTATTATAGATGATAAATCGGATAAAAACAGAACCAGTATAATTAACCTTTCAAGGTAACCGATTATCCTTCCGTTTTTTATTTCCTCTTTTGGATTGGTCTGGGTTTTTATTTGATATGGTTTAATAATATAGCTGATTACAATTCCACTGATTTTTGTTATTAACAAAACAGCCATCAGCAGTACCAGTAATTTTAAATAGTCAACCCCAAAATAATTAAACCAAAATGTTTCAGAAATATTTGCAGCAGTGAGAATATTTTGTAGGTATAAAGCTAAAAGTATCGCAATAATTATATGCATCAACTGGTCAAGTAAAAATATCCTTAAAGAATCTTTCCCCAGTATTCTCTTTATAAAATCTATTATCGTGTGACTGAATAAAACTGTAAAAAGCAAAATCCAGCTATTCCAAACACCCGTTAATAAATAGCTTAGTAAAGTAACAATTAAGACATGCTTTGCGAAGACAAATCCATTCGCCTTGTTTTTAACATCTTTATCAGTTTGAAGAATAAAATCGCCAAGCAGGTGCGCAGAAAGTACCGGAAAAAGAATTTGATAAAATAAATTATTCATTTAAAACTCTTCTTCTTTATAGATATAATTTATAATACAAGCTTTATTACTTGTAATCTATTAATACAAGCTTAAAAGCTTGTATATCATTAATACAAGTTATTAAGCTTGTTTTAGTAATTTTTTATTCCCTTTTACAGATTCTGTTATAAGCGAAGAGAAATATTTAATATTAGCCGAAATTGTTAACCAGCCTAAAGAATCCATCTGCTGCGAAACGGCTTGTTGGGTTATATTAAGTTTGACAGCTATTTCTTTCTGAGTTTTATTCTGTAATGCAAGAAGTACAATTTTACTCTGCCGGCTTGTCCATTTCGCTGAGATATAATCAGTATTAAGAATTATTAAATCAATCAGTTCTTCACTTGGAAGAATATCAGATACGAATTTAATCCTTCGTTTGGTTTTCTTATCCAAAGTTTTGCCTGATATTTTATATGCATTACCCACACCAAACGAAGCTGCAATAAAATCTACAGTACCAACGGAGATTGCCATTCTTGAGTCAATACTGTCAAGCTGCATTTTGGCTTTAAGATAAGCTCTGTAAAATAACGCAATATTTAAAGCCAACTCGGGTTTTTGAATAAGTACCTGCCAGCTGTCTCCTCTGAAAAATTCAGGTTCGTATTTTAAAGCTTTCGGATAAATCTCAGATATATCCTTGGAACATCTTTGCATAACTTTAAGAAGAAGTTTGTGCTTGTCCAAAGGTAACCGTGAAGATTTTACAATATCACCTGTAATTACAGAATATAGTTTTCTGGATTTTGCTTTAGGCATTACTATCCCAAAAATATTTTTAATTTTTTCCGGAAGCTTTGGACCAACTATCCTTCAAGGTAACAGTCCTGTTAAAAACTAGTTTATCGGGTGTAGTATATTTAGTATCGACACAAAAATATCCCTGTCTTTCAAACTGAAATCTATCACCAGGTTTTGCATTTTTAAGTGAAGGTTCAATTAGTGCATTCTCAATTACCTCGAGTGAGTTATTATTAATATGCTCAAGCCAATTATCTTCAGAAGCCGGGTCTTCCGAAATGAAAAGCCTGTCATATAAACGAACTTCTGTTTTTACTGATTGTTTTGCCGGAACCCAGTGGATTGTACCCTTAACTTTCTTTTTGCTTGTGCCAATGCCGCTTTTTGTCTCCGGATCATACGTACAGTGAAGTTCAACAATTTCTCCATTTTCATTTTTCACAAACTCTTCACATTTAATTATATAACCATATCTTAATCTCACTTCCCCACCCGGAACCAAGCGGTGATACCCTTTGGGAGGGAATTCCATAAAATCACTTTGCTCAATATATATTTCTTTGCAGAATAAAACTTTTCTTGTGCCGGAATCAGGGTTCTCAGGGTTATTAATTGCATCCAGTTCTTCAACAATATCATCCGGAAAATTTGTAATAATAACTTTCAATGGTTTTAGAACACACATAGCACGTAAGGCATTCTTGTTCAAATCATCTCTTATTGCATATTCAAGCAATGAAACATCGGTTAAGGCATCACGCTTTGCAACACCGATGATATCTGTAAAATTCCTTATAGCTTCAGGAGTATAACCCCTTCTTCTGTAGCCACATATAGTAGGCATTCTCGGATCATCCCAGCCATCAACGTATTTTTCCTGTACCAGTTGCAGTAATTTACGTTTACTCATAACTGTATAATTCAGGTTGAGTCTTGCAAATTCAATTTGCTGAGGGTGATATACACCCAGTTCATTTAAGAACCAATCATAAAGTGGTCTGTGGTTCTCAAATTCAAGTGTACAAATAGAATGAGTAATACCTTCAATTGAATCTTCAATTCCATGTGCCCAATCATAGGTTGGATAAATACACCATTTACTCCCCTGCCTATGATGGTCAGCATGAACAATTCTGTACATTATTGGATCGCGAAGATTAAAATTTGGTGATGCCATATCAATCTTTGCGCGTAAAGTTTTTGTCCCGTTGTCAAACTCCCCTTTTCTCATTCTTTCAAAAAGATCAAGGTTTTCTTCAACTGTTCTGTTTCTGAAGGGACTTTCTTTACCTGGTTCTGATAAAGTCCCGCGTGATTCTCTTATTTCGTCAGCAGAAAGATCACAGACATATGCCTTCCCTTTTTTAATTAAGTCCACAGCATATAAATACATTTGTTCAAAATAATCAGAACCATATAAAACTCTGTCCTCAAAATCACCACCAAGCCATTTAACATCTTC
>QZKB01000109.1 GCA_003599415.1 Ignavibacteriales bacterium
GTGCGTTAAAATTGCGGAAGTGGTGAAATTGGTATACACGCCATCTTGAGGGGGTGGTGCCACGTCGGCGTGCGGGTTCAAGTCCCGCCTTCCGCACAATAAAAAACCCTCTCTTTGAGAGGGTTTTTTTTTTCATTTATGTAATTTTTAGAATTACAATTTAAATGCAACACCAGCCGTAATGTAACTTACACCGTAACCAAGTTCGGCAAAAGCCGCAACAGAAGGATTAAAGTAATATCTGCCGCCAACATGAAATCCCCACAATGCATAGCTACCGGAAGCTGAACCGCTCCAGCTGTAATGGCTGCCAGAACCATGAGATTCAACACTGCTGCTTACAATATCATATCCTAAAGTAACACCGCCGTAAGCATCAATATTTTCATTTTGCCAGAAATGGTATTCGCCTCTGGCGCCAACAAAGATATATGTATAGGTATATTCCCATCCATAATCATCATCACCCCAGCTATCGCTTGAAGAAGAAAAACCAACTACTCCACCGATTGAAATTTTCTCTTCAATACCGTACTGAAAACCTAAAGAAATAGGCGGAAAATCCATATCACCATAAATACCAGCGTGACCATAACCAATTCCAACCTGACCAATCATGTCACCTTTCTTGTAGGGTTGAGCTAATACAGTAAGAGAGAGAAAAAGAACCAGAGCAATAGATAGAAATGATTTCATTTAGAACCTCCAATTGATTATAAATTATTAGAACCTTAAAACATTAAATTTTTATCTGTAAAATTTGTTAAGTAATATGTAAAAAAAGGAATTTATTATCAATAATCCAAATCATTTCCTTTTTAAACAAAAAGTATTATGAGCATTAATAAAAAAAATTTATAGTTCTGTTAAACTGTACTTGTACATAATAGATATAATAAATTACTTCCTTGACTTTCAATGCAACTCAATTATATATTTGAAACAAAAATTAAACTGAAATCATTGGAATCCATATCAATCATTCTCTTTATAAGTGTTATCCTATCACCGGTAATTGTTTTTACACTATTTAATAAAAAGCAGAAATCTAATCATTCAACTTCGAGCCAGATAACCAGGTCTCTTGCTTTTATTTCTTTTGTACTTGCATCTTTTTTTATAAACATAATTGAGATTAATATTTTCTTATCTGTTTTCTGGATCATCCTTTCTGTTTTCATTATTCGTAAAAGTTATTATAACCAATCCATATTAAAAGATAGGTTGGGTTTGGAAATCTTATTCATTTCTGTCTCATTCATTGTTATTAATATTTTCTTTTTTAATAACTCGCGGTGGATAATCGCTTCTTCTATGATGATTTCATTTCTCGCGAGTAGCTTTGTCGAAATATTTGGGATGTACTTCCCTATAAGAAATTTTAAAGTCACCAGTGACACGAAATCAATTGGCGGTTCATTAGCATTTTTTACATCTGCTGTTGCTACAATTCTATTGCTCTCCTCATATTTTGTCAATCATTATTTGAATACTGATGTTTTATTCAGCAGCTATTTAATTTTGGTTGCAGTAATGGTTGCATTTATTCTTACTGTGTTTGAGGTAATTCTATCCGATGGTTTAGATCATTTATTTGTCCCCGTATTCTGCGGATTTTTATTATATATATTTTTACTCGAACAGGATTCTGCATTGTTACTTGGTTTTTCACTTGGAGCAGCAATTGCACTTATAATTGTCGTACTATCATACTATGTCAAATTTCTGACTCTAAGCGGTTCAACAGCCACATTCCTTTTAGCTTCATTTATATTTGGATTTGGTGGGCTGAAATGGAGTATTCCAATAATGGCTTTCTTTATTTTGTCTTCTATACTTTCAAAGATCCGGAAAAGAGTAAATGATGAAGTGGAAAAATATTTTGAGAAATCCGGAGTGAGAGATCATTGGCAGGTTGTTGCAAATGGAGGTATCGGCGGAATACTTATAATATTAAATCTCATTTATCCTTCAGAACTATTTTATTTTATATACGTCTCTTCACTGGCAGCAGTTTGTGCAGATACCTGGGCTACTGAGATAGGAACAATGTATAAGACGAAAACGTATAATATTTTAACTTTTAAACAAGTGGAACAAGGTTTATCAGGTGGAATATCGTTAGTCGGAACTTTAGGTGGAATGCTTGGCGCGATGATTATTGCTTTTTCAGGATTATATTGGATAGAGATTAATAATATTTATTTTGTTCTGTTTATAATTATTTCAGGTGTTGTTGGAAGCATTTTCGATAGCCTGCTTGGTGCTACTATTCAGGCACAGTTTGAGTGCGGCATTTGCGGTAAAATGACTGAGAAAGAATTTCATTGTAATAAAATTACTATGCATAAAAAAGGATTTAACTGGTTGAATAATGATTTAGTAAATTTATTGGCAGGTATTGGCGGGGGAATATTTATTTTAATATTTAAGGGACTATTATCCTGATATGATAACCTTTAAGAAAATTTTTTTAGCAGTTGCTTTAATTTCCTGTACAACTTTTTCAAAGGAAATTCCGGAAAAGTATTTTAAAGCGATGGCTGAGTACAGCAGCAATAATTTTTTGTCTGCTTACGAACTGTTTACAGAGTTTGGAAAAGAATACAAGATTGAAGATGAATTTTCTGCTACCGCATATTATTATGCTGCAGAAAGCCTAGTTAAGATGGAAAAGTTTGATGCGGCAATAACATCTTTTGAAGTTTTTATTAATCGTTTTAAATGGTCTGCTTTTTTAGAAAAGGCGCTCTATGAACTTGGCTTCTTATATTACAAGAGTGACCAGTACTTTAAGAGCCGGGAAAAATTATTAATACTCATCAGTAAATATCCTTACGGTGAAAATATTGGTTCTGCTTTCTACTTTATCGGTGAGTCATTTTCATTAGAAGGAAATTATTATAATGCAATTGATTATTTCGAAAAAGCCATTGCGTCAAAGAAAAATAAATTTCCGGATAAAAGCATTTATGCATTAGCCGGAGTTTATGAGAAGCGGCAGGATTATAATAAGGCAGTAGCATATTATGATACTTTGCTTGCCTATTATAAGAACAGCGATCTTGCCCCGGATGCTCAGGTTAGAATTGGTGTTTGCTATTTTATGCTTAAAGAATATGATAATACCGTCCTTGAATTATCGGATCCTTTAATTGATCAACTACCGGAGAAACAGTTGTTTGAAGCCAAGTATGTGTTGGGGCATTCATTTTACAGGCTTAAAGAATATTCAAACTCGGAAAAAACATTTAAAGAATTAATTTCTCAAAATCCATCTTCACCATTAATCAGGGATACAAGATATGCGCTTGCCTGGTCTTACTTTCAACAGGCAAAATATGATGATGCCTATAAGATATTTAATTTGTTAGCAAAAGGCGGGGAAGATTCCATTGCAATTAATTCTTACTTCTGGAGTGCAGAATGCAAACGATATGAAGGAAAAGAAAGCGAGGCAAACCTTATTTACGATAGTTTCCTTGAGAAATATCCTGATAGTAAGATTTCTTCCAAAGTTAAACTACAGCTTGGGTTAAGTAATTTTACAACAAACAAAACTGCTGTAAGTGAGGATGTTCTATTATCTTCTGCCAACTCCGGTAATATGGAAACTAGAAGCAAAGCGTTTACATTACTTGGCGAGCTTAAACTGAATCAGAATAATTTCAGTGATGCAAAAAGCTATTTTGAAAAAGCGGTAGCCGTTGAAAATATTTCAGGCGATAATAAAAACAGGGCATTACTGGGTTTGTCAATTTCGGATTATTATCTTAAAAATTATGATGAGACCGTAAAAAATCTTAAATCTTTATTGGTAAAAGCGCCAAAGTTTGAAAGCGATAAGGTCAATTTCTACTTAGCTGAATCATATTTCTCGACGAAAGAATATTCTAATTCACTTAAATACTACAATCTTGTTAAAACAGAAGATGCCGATATTAATTCCCAGGTGCTTTACGGTAAAGGGTATGCTTACTTTAATTTGAAAGACTTTAACAACGCTTCTTTTTGTTTTGCGGATTTTATTAAGAATTACAAAAACCATAAGAATTATCCGGATGCACGATTGCGTTTGGCTGATTGCTATTTTGGTTTGAAGAAATACACAGACGCCGGCAGAATCTATAAAGATATTTTTTCTTCAGACAGCCAGCGATTATCAAATGATTATGTTGCTTACCAGTATGCGCAAGCGCTTTATAAATCGGGCAATTCCACTGAAGCAATTGATGAATTCAACCGGCTTCAGACAAGATTTCCAAACTCAAAGTATGTTGAAGAATCCCAGTATATAATCGGATGGATTTATTTCCAGAAATCAGATTTCTACAGTGCGATAAAGAATTATGAAATTCTGATTGACCGCTATTCAAAATCAACGTTAGTTCCCGTAACATTTAACTCAATTGGTAACTCATATTTTAATCTGGGCAAATATGATTCTGCAAGTTATTATTATAACCTTGTAATTGATAACTATCCTTCTTCCGGTCAGGTATTCGATGCAATTAACGGTTTAAAGGATACTTATATAGCCGAGGATAAACCGGATATGGCAATAAGTGTTATTGATAATTTCATCTCGCAGAATCCGAATATTAGTTTTGCTGACCAGATCTTCTTTAAAAAAGGAGATATATATTATAGCCTTAGAAATTACCAGAATGCCGTAAGCAGCTACAATGAGTTTATTAATTTTTATACTAAGAGTAATTTAATTCCTGATGCTTATTACTGGATTGGTAAAAGCTACAGAAATATGGGCCAGTCAAATGATGCATTGAAGAACTTTACGGTGGTAACAGAAAAACATCTGAATTCCGAAATAGGTATTGCCTCTGTACTGGAAATTGGCAGCATCTATAAAGAACAGGGAAATAATGATAAAGCTATTGAAATTTATAGCAGAGCATTGGATAACCTGAATGAAAATCCTAAGGTAGCAGAGATCGCGTATAATAAAGCAATGGCTTATATAGACAAAGGGGACATCAGCAAGGCTTATGAAGATTTTAACTTTGTGATTCAGTATTACAGTACAAGTATTTTTGCCGCTGCATCAAAATATGAGATTGCTTTAATTGAAATGTCACGCCGTAATTATGAAACTTCTGATATGCTTCTAAAAGAACTTTCTGAAAACCGGGATGATGATATTGGGGCAAAAGCACAATACAACCTGGGCGTTTCGCTTATGGAACAGAATAAAATTGATGATGCTATTACTGCCTTTGTAAGAGTGAGATTTGTTTTTTCAGGTTACGATGAATGGCTGACTAAATCATATCTTAAACTTGGCGACTGCTATATCAAAAAGAATGATACTCAAAAGGCTAAGGAAATTTTCAGGACTGTAATTGCAAACCATGGCGGTGATACTTACGGTGCCGAAGCAAAAAAGAAATTAAGAGAACTGCAATGAAGAATTTTATATTATTGATTACACTTGTTTTAATCACCTGCATTTCTGCACAGGATACAAGGCAGAAAGATCCTAACGTTGAATTACCTGAGTTTGTTATAACCGGAATTGAAAAAGTAACGTTGCCTGTCTTGCCAAAACCAAAGGCAGAATTAATAACTATCATTTCGGATGATTTTATAAGACCATCTTATTCGCCGGAGGAACTTAGCATTTCAACACTTTCTGATCCTGAAAAGAAAGATGTGAACATTCTGCAAAAGGAAAACGGCTTTTATGGAAATGTAAATGCAGGTTTAGGTGTTTACACACTTCCGGTTGGTCAGGTTTCACTCGGAACACCATTCGATAACGGATTGATAAAAGGCGACCTGCTGGTTAAAAATGTACGCAATTATGTTGATAATGCGGATTACAGTACATTCGGAGCAAAAATTTTTACTTCCATTTTCAGCGATAACAATTCTGACTTTTTACCCGGCTCTACTTTTAAACTTGGCGCTAATTACAATTATCTTAATTATAAATTCTATGGCTCGTCAGTGCCTGATTATAACAGGAGCCTGCATTTCAGCAATATTTACTTCGGATATTCAAATTTCCCGACAGAAAATTTCAAGCTCGATTTCAAAATTGATGAGAGAATTTTTTATGTAAAAGATTTAAACCTGACTGAAAATAATTTTAATGTTGATGGTTTTATTCAAACCGGGTTTAAGGAATTTTTAATCGGCGGCAACCTTACCTACGGAAATTATTATACTAAAGCCGACTTAAAAGGTTCGTCAAGATATAATTTTATAAATGTACATCCTTATGCTGAGCTTAACTTGTCAGATCACTTTACAGTAAGAGGCGGAATTGTTTATGCACATCTTGGCAGCAGCAATTTATTTTCACCGACTGCCGCTATGTCCTTATTATTTAGCAAAAAGGTTTCCTTCTTTGCCGAATTAAATCCAACTGCTACTGTTCTTGATCCGCGAACTTTAGCAGAAAAGAATAGGTTCTATTCCATTAACACGATCACTCCGGTTTTGCAAAAGGAAAAATTCAATCTTAAAGGTGCACTTAAGTATGAATACGAAACCTATTTTGAAATTGATGCAGGTATGCAATATGTAGACTATGATAAATATTTTTATTTTTCAGACACCACCGCTACCGGCTTTTTTTCTCTTGATAATGTTAACGGAAAAAAGCTTTCGGGATTTGTTAATTTCTTGTTCCATACAGGTCCAAACGGAGTTTTTTACGGAGGAGTAATACTTGAGAATCTTAAAGCAGGCAACAGTAATTTTATTCCTTATGCACCATCATTAAAACTGAATGCAGCTTACGGTTATTCTTTTTCAAATGGTTTATATGTAGAACCTAAATTAGATTTCTATTCCCATTGCTATACAAACATAGAAAATACAGAGAAGATTTTTGAATTTATTGATGCAGCCGTTAAATTAGAATACAAATTGAGCGATAATTTTAATATTTTTTCTGTCGTCAGTAATATCCTTAACCATAAAAATTATTTTTGGCAGGGATACAGAGAAAAGAAACTTGATTTACTTTTCGGCATAAATTATAAATGGTAACAGGTAACTAAATTTAAGTAAAATGAATAAGCAGGAATTAATTCAAAAGATTACTGAAAAGCTGGGTGCAGAGGAACGCGAAAATAAAATTGCGTTCGAAATTTTCATTGATAAGATTACTAATTACATTGATGAAAATTCTACAATAAGAATCACGGACGTTGGAATATTTCAATTAAAAAAATACCTGAAAAGACATGCGGATAAAGATAACCCGGTAGATAAAAATCAGGTGCACTATTATCTTCTTGCTGTTCCTTTTTCATTTATTGATGAGGCGAGCGAAATAATTTCATTTAATGTTACAGGGGTTAAAGTTGAAAAGGATATTAATAAATCGCCATTCAGTTTTAGTATAGATAAACCGATTATACCCTTAAAAACAGTGAACAAAAAAGATTTGCTTATTCAATCTTCATATATCAGGTTACAAAGGAAATTTGAAAATGAAGTTGATAAGTTGCTGGAATCAACAGTGTACCTTGATGATTTTACCATAGATTTCAAACCCACTGAACTTGAGCTTATTGAAATTGATGTAGATTCATCAGATGAGATGTTATATGGAAAAAAATATAACGACAGCGGACCGGGCTCAATTCCATGGGATTTTGGTTTTACTGAAGACGAAACTGAAAACAAGAATGACGAAGATGTTGAGTCCGATAAAAAAGATTTTGGAAAGAAAACCGGGAATATTCTTGATCAGTTCAACATCAGAAAGCAAACAGAGTTCATTGATAAAATTGATTTGTCAAGTGATGAGGTTGTGGAAAAAGAAGAAGAAACTAAAGTTGAGTTGGACATTGATGCTTTATATGTTAAAGATGAAAAACCTGAAACAGGAATTTCAAATGAAACTTTACAGAATGAAACCGACAATGATATTGAGATAAAAAACTTTTCTATGAATCATTTTACCGGTAGCGCCCCAACAGTTGAAACCGAAGAACCTGAAGATGTTCTGATTGAAAAGAATGAAAGCTTCGTATCAAAACCTGTGGAAGAAGTAGTTGAAAAAGAAAGTTCTAATACTCTTTTCTGGGTGCTTATCTCAATTATAATAGTTATTACATCAGCAAGTTTATATTATTACTTTTTCATTGTAAAGAATGCGGAAAATAATTCCGGCGAAGAAACTGTACAGCAATACAATAAAAGTTTTCAGCCTCCTGTAACAGTTGATTCAACTTATTCGGGCAATGATACATTAAAAAAAGTGGAAACGATTCCAACACAGACTAATGTAGCCGAAGTTCAGACAGATTCTTTGATTAGAACTGACAACAAATTAAAGCATGTTGGAGGAAATTTTTATACTGATGGGAATACGTTTACCTATCAGGTTTCTTCATGGAAATCCAGATCGACTGCCGAGAAAGATGCTAAAAGGCTGAGAGCTTTAGGTTTTGATGCTTATCTTACAATTCAAAATCCGCAGTCAGTTTCACCCTGGTATCTTGTTAGAGTTGGTAATTACTCAAGTCTGCAAGAAGCCAGAAATGAAGTAATAAATATTAAATAGAAATTTAAAATCAGTTAAGGATTAAAAGATGAATTTATTAGATATGTTCTTAAAGGGCGGCGTTGTCATGTGGCCTATTTTGCTTTGTTCAATTATTGGTTTGGCAATTATTATTGATAAGTACCTTGTAATCCGCCGTGCAAGAACTAACGTTCCTAATTTTATGATTAAAATACGCGGCTTTCTTAAAAAGAAAGATGTAAGCGGAGCTAACCAGTTATGTCTTGAAGAGAAATCACCTATAGCAAATATTGTTCGCAAGGGTTTAAGAAAATATAAGTATGGTCATGAAAGAGTTAAGGAAGCAATTGAAAATGCAGGCAGGCAGGAAATAAGCAAGCTTGAAAAAGGACTGCCTCTTTTAGCTACAATTGCAGGTGTTGCCCCAATGCTTGGTTTTTTAGGAACAGTAACAGGAATGGTATCTGCGTTTATGATTTTACAGGAATTGCAGGGAGCAGCAACACCTTCTGACCTTGCAGGAGGAATATGGGAAGCTTTAATTACGACGGTGTTTGGTTTAATTGTCGGCATAGCGGCACTTATTTTCTATAATGATATTCTCGGCTCCATTAATAAACTTGTAGCTCAGATGGAAGCTGTTTCTACTGATGTAGTTGATGTTATTGAAGAAACTGCCACGGGTAACGTGAAAGATGACGAGATAGAAATTGACCTGGAAGGTTAAGAATGAAATTTAAAACAAGCAATCAACCATTGGCAGCTTTCAGTCATTCATCTTTGACTGATATTACGATGCTGCTTTTAATATACTTTCTGTTAACTTCTCAGTTTGTAATGCATTCGGGAGTAAAGGTTAAGCTGCCGGGTTCCAAAACTAACGAACAGGCAGTGCAAACTAAAATGATTATTACGGTAACTTCTGACGGACGAATTTATGCAGGAGCAGAAGAAACTTCTATAGCTGAATTACCGACAAAGCTTAGTATTCTGAAAAGCCAGACAAATGAGAATAACTTAATCATAAGAGCCGATAAAACTGTTCAGATAGAATTGATAATTAAAATTATGGATACTGGAAAGGGAATAGGAATAGACAAATTTACAATTGAAACAGAAAAAGTAACTGAGAAATGACAATTTTCAACATCAGAATAAATCCGCTCATATTTTCAATTGTTTTTCATTTGCTGCTGCTCTTACTTTTTTTCCTTATAAAGTTTACAATTGATTATCCTGCAAGAGAATTTATAGAGTTAGGATTTGGAAATTCCGGAAGTGGTTTTCCATCCGGAGGATTATCATCTCAGTTTGGAATGATACAACAATCGGCTTCCACAGAGCAACCATTAAACCAAAACAGGGAAGTAAAGGAAGTTCAGTTACCTACCTCGGAAAATACAGAAGATAACAATGTTATAAGTCAGGCAGAAAAAAGTAAGGATAAGAACACTGAAACCAAATCGGAAAAAACAAATGTAAATGATGCTGACAATAAAAAATCAAGTTCTGCAATGGGAGCAGGTGGAGAAGGACCGGCAGGATTTGGAGTTGATATTGACTTTGGCGGAAGGGGAATAAGAAAAATATATAGTTACTCACTTCCAAAATATCCTGAAGGTGTTTTGAAGGAGATTGATGTTAAACTAAGATTTACAATTCTGCCCGATGGTACTGTCGGTACAATAATTCCTTTAATGAAGGTTGACAGCAGATTAGAAAATGCAGCTATAAACTCGTTAAGACAATGGCGGTTTGAACCATTACCTAAAAGTCAAAAACAGTTTGATCAGACAGCTATTATAGTTTTTCCGTATCGGCTTCGTTAGCTTTTACCGGATCTTTACCAAAAAACATTTTAAAGAAAAAATATTCCCCGAGTGAAAGTAAGGATAAAGAAAAAGTGTCCCTGTCAAACTGAATTCCCAATCCTTCTTTTTCCATAATTATTTTAGCAAACATACCTGTTATTGCCCATCCGACAGTGAAAAGAATTATTACCAAACCTGCGTTCAGAAAAGCGGCAGATAGCGATTCGGTTTGCCACTTCTTGGTAAAAATATAAGTAATGAAGATAAGATGAGCGCAAAATATTAAAGCGGTAATCATAGTTAGACTTCTTTGTTTTTGTTTCTGTTGTTAAGTATCTGCATACCAAGTAATCCACCGGCAATTCCAAAAATTGAATTGACGATAAAACTACTTACAAAAACAGATATGAAATAAATAAATGAAAAGCCGTACTTATTAATATCATCCGAGATACGATACATTACGTCCATAACCTCTTTCCAGATTGGGCTTGAGGGAAGATCATCAATCATCTTTTCAACTTCAGCAAGGCTTGCTGCTATTTCATTAGTACGAGTTATAAATATTATTAGTACATCCAGGGTAGATCCGAATATTGCGGCAATAATGCCGGTTAATAGTCCGAATACCGCAGCATCTCCGGCTTTAATATCAGAGAAATTATTTTCTGCTCTTTGATACAAAACCAGAGCAAAGACGGCCGCTGCAGGAATGATAAGACAACAGGAAAAACTTTTAACAACAGGAACAATATTCAGAACCCCGGCTACAAAACCGCAAATCAAAGCAGGTAAAAATTTTTTCAACAAAACCTCAGTTTCTTTCTGTTAATAATATTGCAATTCCATCCCAAATATAAAGAAAAGTGATTGAACCAAAAATAAAACCGGTCATGAAAGCTGAATATTTTGAATAAGCTGTTATACCTGACTGAACTAAAATTACATCAGTTAAAACCGGGAGCGCAGATATAAACAGGTATTTGATTTTAAGTTTTTTTAATGAGATAAAAAACAAAAAGGTTGATGCTGCTAAAACACCGATATAAATTCCTGTACATCTTGCACAAACTAAAAGGGGCCTTTCGTATAAATAAATAATTTTATTCTCATTCTGGTGGCATACGTGTGAATAGAAAAGTTTTGAGATAGGGTATAAAGAAGGAAATAAAAGCGAGGACAGGATTCCGGACAACCAAATCAATATCAAAATAAAAACTGCGCTTTTAATAATTAAAATCTTTGTACTTTGTTTCATGTAAACTCATTTCTTGGATAAAAACTAAATAAATCATATATTTGAAACAAAAAATTTGGAGAATAAATGGCCCGTGTTTGCGAAATATGCGGAAAAGGACCAATAACTGGTCATAATATAAGTCACGCACATAATAAGACTAAAGCAAGATGGCTACCTAACTTACAAAAAGTTAACGCACTTGTAGATGGTAAAAAACAAAAAATAAAAGTTTGTACAAGTTGCCTTAAGAGCAACAAAGTTGTAAAAGCCATTTCTTAAAGGCTGAGTATTCAGCCTTTTTTATTTTTAAACTGAACTATCCTATCCTTTAGTAACACAAATATTGAATTGCCATCACCATTGCACTTGATAATATCCGAATTAAAATCGTAGCCTTCTAAAGTAATTTTCTTAATCTCAAATGTGTCTTGAATGAATTCACCTTCATATAATTCCGACTTATTATTGAAAAAGATTTTGTTAAAAGAAACATCTGTGTTGGTTAAGTTGAAACCTGTTTTTAATATAATCAAACCGTTTCCAAACAAATCAAACAGAAGTATCCTTTCATCATCCATGGCAAATAAATAATTAATTCCCGCTTCAATTTTGGTTGGATTCCTTAGTGTGTACTCACCGGATTCATAATCACCAAACTTTAATAAAAACTTTCCTGAAGGATCCATCTTTAAAATTCTTTTATTCTCTGAATCAAGTATAAATATATCGCCCATAGATGATGCTGTACAGGAGATTGGATATTTAAAGTAATCTTCATCAATCGAATTATCTTTATTCGTCCCTTTTAATTGAGTAATATAATTTAAGTCAGAATCGAAAATCTGAATCCTGTGATTGTTCATATCCGTTACAAGCACATTTAATCCTGAAATGCTTACATCAACCGGATTATCGAACAGACCATCATCCCAA
>QZKB01000065.1 GCA_003599415.1 Ignavibacteriales bacterium
TCCAGTTTTTTAACACCAATTTCTTTTGCAAAATTATTATCAGAGAATTTTAACCTGACAAAATTTTCTTTTTCTTTTTTAGTTGATGTTAAAACATTATTATAAAAGCCGGGTATTGTAATTTTACCATTCTTGTTTTTCAGTTTTGATATCATATCTGAAAGAATGTTAATCGGGTTTGGTGATGGTCCTCCAAAACTACCTGAATGCAAATCATGATCAGGACCCGTTACTTCAACTTCCATATAGGCTAAACCTCTTAAAGCATAGGTAATAGAAGGCTGCCCAGCTTTAAAGAGAGAAGTATCAGAAATTAATACCGCGTCGCATTTTAACAAATCAACATTCTGAAGCAGGAATGATTTTAAGCTTTCACTGCCGATTTCCTCTTCACCTTCAATTACAAATTTTACATTTATCGGAAGGCTTCCGTAACACTTGAAAAAGGCTTCAACACTTTTAACATGAACATATAACTGCCCTTTATCATCGGTAGCGCCGCGCGCCCATATTTTTCCGTCATTAATAACCGGTTCAAACGGAGGATTATTCCAAAGTTCTAACGGGTCTACCGGCTGAACATCATAATGACCGTAAATTAAAAGTGTTGGTTTTCCCGGAGCGCCAAGCCATTCACCATAAACTATAGGATGATTTTCCGTTTTAAAAATCTCAATTCTGCTTAACCCGGCAAGTTTTAATTTATCTGCAACAAATTCTGCAGCTTTAACAACGTCTCCACGCGTTTCTGTAAGTGTACTTATACTTGGTATTTTAAGAAACTCTTTTAATTCTTCTAAGTAGTTATCAATATTATCAAGAATATAACTTTTAATTTTTTCCACGGCATCCTCGAGAAGGCATTCGTTTGGTTAAAAAAAAATTTTTGAATACTTGAAATGATTTCAAGAAAACACTCACAAATCTAATAATAAGAAAGCAGATATGAAACAGGATATCCTTAATAAATAAATGTCTTAAATTTTGTAATATAAATGTAGAAACAGTACTTTGGTTACCGTTATTAATTGCCGCCCATCCCTATTCAGATTAAATAAAAGTGATTGTTAAAACTTAGGTGCTTTGTTATATTTGAGCAATGATTCTATTTCGTTACATATTAAAAAATCATATTGGCCCATTCATATTTTCTCTTGTAACACTAATCTTTATGCTTCTGTTCAACTTTCTTACAAAGTTTGCAGACAGATTAGTTGGAAAAGGATTAGGCACATGGGTTATAACAAAATTAATTGTTTATAACCTCGCATGGATGGTTGTACTTGTTGTCCCGATGTCTGTTCTTGTTGCTACACTAATGGCATACGGCAACATGTCAAATAATAATGAAATCTCAATTATGAAAGCTTCCGGAATAAGCATTTATAAAATGATTTTACCGCCCTTTCTTGTAAGTATTTTAATTGGTTATTTACTAATAGAGTTTAACAATAAAATTTATCCTGATGCTAACCACGAAGCAAGAATTATGATGCAGGATATTTCAAATAAAAAACCTACCCTGTCATTAGTACCCGGGCTTTTTTCGCAGGAGGTAGCCAACTATGCTATCCTTGTAAAGAAAATTGATGAGAACAGCAACCTACTTGAAGATGTAACAATTTACGATTACTCAAATCCTTCCACAATGAATGTTATAACGGCAAAAACCGGCAGAATATATTTCTCAGGTGATCAACGAAAATTAATCATGGACCTTAACACGGGAGAAATACACGAGACAAGTTCGAACGATAATAAAGTATACAGGAGACTAAATTTTGTAAAGCACAGAATTTTAATGGATGCTTCACAGTTTTCGTTTCAGCAATCTGCACCGGGTGAACAAAGAGGTGACCGTGAGTTAAGTGCGCAGGATATGCTTGTTATTGTAGACAGTCTTGAGAGAATCAGGAATAATTTTTTAAATAGACTGCAAAATGCTTCAAATGATTTTTTCGATATAAAGAATTACAAATCATCCGGTATCGCACAAAGCATTCACAATGATGAACTTGCATCAATGAGAGTTAATGAGAGAATAACTTCTGCTAAAAATGTAATACTTTCCAATGTTGATAATCTTAAGTTCAACAAGGAAGAAATAAATAAATACTGGGTGGAAATACATAAAAAATATTCGCTGCCGGCAGCCTGCGTTATTTTTATTCTTATAGGTGCTCCGCTTGGCATGATGACAAGAAAAGGCGGAATTGGTGTAGCAGCCGGTATAAGCATAATATTCTTTCTAATCTATTGGGCATTTTTAATCGGAGGAGAAAAACTATCTGATCGCGGCTTGCTTTCACCTTTTCTTGGAATGTGGAGCGCTAATATTGTACTTGGAATTTTTGGAATAATCCTGACTGTAAAAACTGCAAGAGAAACTATTACACTTGATTTTACTTTCCTGCAAAAATTAATTCCTAAGAACTGGAGAACGCAGAAAGATGAAGCCGAAAATAATTGACAGATATCTGACAAAGCAGTTTCTACAGACAGCATTGTTTGCCCTGTTTGCGTTCCTCGTAATCTTTGTTGTAATTGATATGATGGAAAACCTTGATGATTTCATCGACAATTCAGTCGATTCGAAAATTGTTATGCAATACTATTTATACTTCATGCCGGAAATTATCAGGTTAATGACGCCAGTTGCCGTATTCCTTTCCTGCCTGTTTGTTACAGGAAAGTTATCAAACCAAAATGAATTGACCGCAATACGTTCAAGCGGTGTAAGTTTATATAGAATGATGCTTCCGATTCTTATTACTTCTGCCGGAATTAGTATCTTCTCATTTTATTTTGGCGGCTATGTTACTCCACTCGCAAACAAGGAGAAGGTAAAAATTGAAATCACCAACATGAAAAAGAATATTCCAATACCGGGATATAATATTTTTTTCCAGGATAGTGAAACCAGAATAGTAAGCATCGGCTATTTTGATATGAGCAGTTACCAGGCTCATAAAGTAAGCATACAGGATTTCAGCAAAAATAATCCTATTGAGATGGTATCAAGAATTGATGCCGTAAGAATGAAATATGATACACTTAAAATGAACTGGACAATTTTCAACGGCGTAAAAAGATCTTTCACTGGTAACAAAGAAGTGCTTCAGAGATTTAATGAAGAAAAAATTACAAACCTGAATTTCAAACCAATTGATATTAAGACAAAGCAGCAGAAACCGGAAGAAATGACGACAAGTGATTTATATGACTTTTATATTAATCAGTTGAAGACAGGTAATGACCCAACAAGAACTCTAATAGAATACCATTCAAGATTTGCGTTTGCTCTTTCGAGTCTTATTGTTGTATTTATCGGGTTTCCTTTAGCGTCAAGCAAAAGACGCGGAGGATTAGCACTTCAGTTTGGAATTAGCCTGCTGTTTACTTTTATTTATCTTGGATTTATGAAAATAAGCCAGGCATTTGGTAAAAACGGAGTATTGGATCCCGTTTTTACTGCCTGGTCTGCTAATATTATCTTTTTTGTTTTCGCAATAATTAATTTGCTACGAACACCAAAGTAAATTTTAGTTTACAACTTCCATTTAGAACCAATTGCAAGTGAAATTCTTTTAGCTTCATTTGGAATAAACAGGTATTGAAAATCAGGTGTTGCAAAAAGCAGTTCAAGTACGCTCGCATCAATTCCTAACCCGAAAGCCCAGCCAAAAGTATCCGACCCGCCGAAAGAAAAACCGGTTCGTATATATGGAATCCAGTCCATCGGCTTCCACTCAGCACCAAAAGAAAAGCGCGGCTTAGTGCTGTTCAATGGCTCATCATTAAATCCCTGATGATAATCCAACACTAACAACATACTGCCGGGAAAATTTCCTTTAAGATATTTATCTAATCGAAATGCGGCGCCAAGATGTAATGCAGTTGGAAGTGTTGTTGAAATTTCATTCACGTATTCACCTTTGCCGGTAAGAGCATCTTTAAGTGAATCAACTTCATCCTTATCTGTTATATCATTAAGTACGAATGCAGTGTTGGAACTGTAACGCGCTGCATTTTCCGTCCAGTTGATGCTGCCAATATCGGTAATGGAAATTCCAAAAGTCCAGATATCATCCAAAACTGCTGATAAACCGAAATCAAAACCGAATCCTGTTCCGGCTGGAGAAGGAAATGGACTGATATCAGCATCCTTTTTTGTTTTAGTTGAATCGAAATCATACTTTACATTAAAGTCATCTGAGAAGGCCGAGTAAAACTCGGTATTACCTCTGGCTACAATCTGGTTATATGCCCCTGTAGATAATGAAGTTTCAACTTTTTCTGAACCTACATAAGCAAATCCATGGATTAATTTCAAAGTCAATCCGGCAGATATTTTCTCAAAGATGTTCTGTTCTAATTCCGGGAAAGAGCGGGAATAAGTTAGTGAGTAGTTTCTTAACCACCAGGCTTTTAATTTAGCATCATCAAAAGTATAAACAGTTCCAACCTGGTTTCCATCTAAACCAAGACTAATAAGTTGTTCCGGAAAATTAAAATTTGATCCGGCAACATCACTAATGCTGAAGGCGAATGCCCCGATTTTATCGTCGACCTTTATTGAAAAAGAAAAATAGGTTACTGCAAAATCTCCTAGAACAGTTCCTCCGTCTTCAAAAATAGACTTTAATCTTGCCTTATCTGCAGCGGTCAAATATCTACCGACTGTTTTTCCGGATGCATCTTCCACCCCACCGAAGAAATAATTATAATCTTTGATTGTTATAAAATCTGAACCTGCTCTTGCATTTAGACTTGGAAAAGGTAATACAGAAGATAATTCACAATGCAGATTTGAATCCAGCATAAGGTTCGCCGGATTATTCCCTAATGAAAAGACACCATTGCCTAAAGCAGTATATGTTTTTCCAAGACCAACGGATCGTGCGTCCCCTGCCCCGTTAGATCCAATCTGCGGAAACAAATCACACGTAAAGAACAAAATAAATAAATAATAAAGAAGAGACTTTTTCATTTTAATTCCCTCCTTCATCTTCAAGGTCAAGGTTATAATTAACTCCACCGTAAACCCTGAACTTCAGCCAGTCCTTTGCCCTCACCTGCACAAAAGGTCCGAATGTACTGCTTGTACTGCCAGTCGATCTGATTTTCAATTCGATAATTATAAACTCAGCTTGTTTAAATTTTTCAAAATCATCATCAACAAGAACACAATTCAGTTTCGTATTTACAGATGAGATTGGAATACCATTTATATCAACGCTGGCAGGTGAAATTAAAAATTCATTTTTATTATCAACTGAATTTTTAATGCTGAAAAGTGGATTGTAATTCCTGTCAGTAAAAGTACATTTTGCCATTAAACCAAGAGGGATTGAATTTTGAATTTCAATTGTTAGATTTGCCGAATTACTTTTTACAATATCTTCCCTGTCATTATCAGAAATATCCACCTCTAAAGTATCAGTAAATCCGGCATCCGCAACAGAAATAATCATCGGGGCAGTCAGGTCAATATTAAACCGGATCGAATCTTTATTTGAGACTGCACCAGCTGAATTAGGAGTTATATTATCCAGAATAACTTTACTTCCTACTGTTATCACGTCGGGAAATTTTGAAAGGAAGTCTGAAAGATTTGTATTTATCTCGGTAAATATCCTGTTATAATCTGTTCCGGCAATTAATGTATCTGTAAAATATTCTTTTCCCTGTATTCTCAAATAATAAGGTGAACCGAGTGAACCATTTGATAATTTATTCTGGCCCATAATAGAAAGTGAGTCAAGAATAATTTTAAAATTTCTCAATGTTCCTATTGTTCGCCCTAATAGATTCATCCTGATACTTTTAAAATTAATTTTGGAGTTAAATCCAATTGTCTGTTTACCGAATGAATTGTCGAATCGGGTCTTTTGGTAGCTTAACTCTGTCTTTTTGATTTTTCCGACAATCCTGCTAAAAGTAATTTTAGAATTTGCCACACGGGAATAAAATTTAATTTCCTGCGTACCGTTTACAACAGCTTTGCCTCTGATTAGTATTCCATCGGCTCTTTGTGTTGAATCAGAGTTGTAGGCATATTTTTTTAGTTGAGCGTACCTGTAATCGGTTATCGGTAATTCAGCGTATCTTATTTCACCGGGATTAAGAGAACCCTCTATACTTAAAACGCTTTTATCAGTTTTCTTTTTAAAACCCGGGATCCAGATTTTGTAATTTAATGAAGAAGTGTTATCCCGGTTTTCAAGTTCAAGGTAAAATGAACCAGAGTAAAACTCAGCAGAATCAATTCTGTAATCTTTATCAGGTGTATAAATAATATCATTATTTCCGGTACCAGTTCCAGAGATATCAAGGTTTTCCGGTATCACTTTAATTGGAATCATAATATTATCAGCAATTGGAGAAGTATCTTCAAGATCATTTGCCATTAGAACATAGAGACTATCACTGCCGGCTTCCTCGCTTATTGTAAGGTTAGGATTCGAATTGGGATCAATAATATCAACTAAAGTATAAGTTTTAGATGTAATTGGTAGATTTACATCAACATCCCAGTTGGGCAAAACCATATCTTTTGGCGTATCAATACAGGAAGAAAAGGACAGAACTGTAATAACAATTAAAATGATTTTTTTAGTTTTCATACAATACCCATGTATAAATGAAAAAACCGCAGCATGACTGCGGTTTTTAAAATACCAAAATTCTATTTAATTAAAATCATCTTTCTTGTCATCTGAAGATTCTGATAACGTATTGTGTAATAATAAATACCCGAACTGAGATTGTTAGCGTTAAAGGTTATTTCATAAGTTCCTGCATTCTTTTGTTGAGCTAAAAGAGTTTGAACTTCAGCACCAATAACATTATATATTTTTATTTCCACATAACCGGAATTTGGAATGCTGTAAATAATATTAGTAGTTGGATTAAACGGATTTGGATAATTCTGCTTGAGATTGAATACATCAGGTTTATCAATCATTCTTTCAACAGCAGAAAGAGTTTTACCACCTCCGGCAAATCTCGAAAAGTGTTCTAAGCTCAACCTAATCGTATCTGTATCTTTGAACCAACTTAACCCACTTGGTTCCCAATATTCATTTCCCAGATTATCAACTTCAAGATAAGCAAATGAAATTCCAGCATTTATATCGATTCCAATCGATGTACAGAAATTTTGAAAGGCAGTTGTAATAGGAATATTCATAAAGGCTTTTTTACCATTTTTAAAATAGTAATGATCCGTTATTTCATACCAATGACCACGTTCAAGTACATCTACTTCTAAATACATAAAAACAGTCTGGCCGGCAATCTCGTCGTATGAAGAAGATACTGAGTTCAATTCATTTAGTGTAATATTAAGAAGGATTGTTGTGTCCAGAGATCCAATTTCTAAACCTAAAGTTGAGCCTACAAGTGCATCATATACATTTTGCCACTGCGAATAAGCGCTTGAAAGAGTCTGAGGTTTAATAGTAAGATAATTACCTTCAAGAAAGAAACCATTATCTGTCCCTGAAGTAATACCAGTATTGGGATTTACAATATTAAAAGTATAATATACTGTGTCAATCTTTTCTTGAGAAAAAAGATTTTGACAAATAAAAAACAAAAATATAATCGTAAATATTTTTTTCATATCTGCACCTATAAAAAATTTTTCCTGTGTGAATTTTAACAAACATTGGATTAAAATCAAGTGCCTTAATACATCATTTATCAGGAATCACAATCTTTGTTAGTTTAATAAGATAAGACTAAACAAATAAGTTTCATTTTTCAGTTAATATTCTTTTGCTCTTTGACAAAATACATATCTAATTCACCTTTCCCTTTAGTAGATACCTTTCCCCTGTATTCGCAAATAAAATGATCCCTGACTAACATATAAGTATATGCCGAAATATTTATTTGACCTGGTGATCCGGCGCTTTCCAACCTGCTTGCAATATTAACAGTATCACCCCAGATATCATAAGTAAATTTCTTTGTGCCTACAACTCCGGCAATTACGTTTCCTGAATGTACTCCTGCACGCATATCCCATTTGATGGCAGAAGTTTTATTACGTTCACAAATATACTCCTGCATTTCAAGTCCAGTCTTAATTATTTTAATAGCATGATCTTCAGTTTCAACCGGAAGACCGGCACCAATCATATAGGAGTCACCAATGGTTTTTAATTTTTCAACTTTATTCTTTTCAATAATCTTGTCGAATTCTTTATAAATCTCATTCAACTCATTCACTAATTTATCAGCAGGCAGAACATCTGCAATATATGTAAAGCCTTTAAAGTCGGTGAACATAATAGAAATATTTTTATACTCACGAGGTTGCACAAATCCATTCTGTTTTAATTCATTTACAAGTATATCCGGCAGAATATTTAAAAGGAGTTCATCAGATTTATTTTTTTCCTGTTCAAGTTCCTTGGTTCTGTCTTTAACCATCATAGACAATTCAATATTCCTTCTTTTCACCTGTTTTGTTTTATAAATATAGAAAAGATAAACTGATGCACCTGCAATTAATATAATTATACCTCTGAACCAAAATGTAGTCCAGAAAGGCGGATTAATTATGAATACAATCTGGGCAACATTTTCACACCATATACCGTCACTGCTTTTTGCTTTAACTTTAAAAATGTAATTGCCGGGTGGTAAATACGGATATGAAATTGAGTGCTCATTTGTCATTTTCCAATCGTTATCTATTCCATCAAGCATGTAATAGTAATTCACTTTATCCGGAGAGGCAAAGAACGGCATTATAAAATCGAATCGTAAATAATTCTGGTCATAGCTTAAATTGATTTCCTGAGAGAATTGTGCGATCTTATTATTAACCATCATTTTATTTACTAAAATTTTAGGCTGGTATAAAATTGCTTTATTATTTGGATTAAAAAGCGTTACACCATCAACTGTTCCAAACCACAAATTCCCTTTATTATCTTTAAAGACACCTTGCATAGTTGTTTCAGTACTAGACAGCCTCAATATAAGAGGCTCTTTTTCGATCGAATTCAGATCGATTTTGTTTATCCCATTATTAGTACCAACAAACAAATAATTTCCATCCTCAATAAGTGAATTACAAATATTAGAAGAAAGTCCTTCTTGAGTAGTAACATTTATAAATGTTTTCCCGTTATACCTAGAGAGCCCCCCTTGGGTAGCAAACCAAAAATTGTTTTTAGAATCCTGATAGATATAAAAAACCAAATTATCAATGAGTCCATCTTTATTAGAAATTGAATCAAACTTCCTTCCATCATACCTACTTAATCCATTATTTGTAGCAAACCATATTAAACCTGCTTGATCATTAAAGATATTGTAGATTGAATTTCCACTTAAACCATCCTTTGTTGTGAAATTTATAAAATTATTCCCATTGTATTTAATGGCACCTTCTTCAGTTCCAATCCATAAATCACCTCTTTTATCCAATGCAAGAGTATTTATGAAATCATCAATAAGCCCATCCTTTTTATAAATACTTTTAATTCTTTTCCCTTCAAATAGGTTTAAACCTGACTGAGTACCAATCCACAATCTTTTCCGATTTTCATCTCTTTTAATGGATGAAATGAAATCATCTGATAGTCCCTGTTTTGAAGTTATATTAGAAAAGGTATTATTATCAAATAAAAACAAACCATTACCATAAGTACCAAATAAAATCTTTCCATCATCCTCTTGATTAATTGAATAAACTGCTGATGGAATTTTATCTTTATAGGTAAAAGAGATTATTTGTTCTGCAGGAAATTTCTGAATTCCTCCATTAAAAGTCCCAAACCATAAATCACCTCTTTTGTCTTCAAGTATTGAAAGAATCCAATTTGAACTTAGACCATTTTCAGTAGTATATGTAGAAAAAAATTCATCTTCATATTTAATAATTCCACCACGAGATCCAAACCAAATAATATTCTTACTATCAACAAAAATTGATACTACAGGTTGATCCGGAAGGTTGTTTTTTGAGGTAAAATTAGTAAACTTAGATCCGTCAAATTTCGATATTCCATTTGTTGAACTGAACCAGAGGTTGCCATTCTTATCTTCGTTTATTGCAATTACTATATCGTTTAATAAACCATTCTTAACTGAATATTTAACTATTTGTTCCCCTTCCATACATACAACACCACCTCCGGCAACACCAGAAGAAAACCAGATTCTACCTTTGCTATCCTGAAAAATCGTTCTGACCACATTATTATTAAGACCATCTTTTATACCAAATGAATAAAACTTTCCATTGATAAATTTTGAAGCGCCGCCACCGTCAGTACCGATCCAGATTACTCCATCCTTATCTTCCATCAAACATAGTATTCCATTATTTCCTAAACCATCTTTTTCGGTGTATGATATAAATCTCTGTCCGTCAAACTTTGTAACTCCACCACCAACAGTTCCAAACCATATATTCCCTTTCCTGTCCTGGATTATGCATCTGACATAAGGTTGACCAAGTCCATCACTTACAGTAAAGTTAGTAAACTTAACACCATCAAATTTTGAAACCCCACCTTCTGTTCCAAACCAAAGATATCCATCTCTATCCTGCAAAATTGCATAGACCGAAGACTGCACTAATCCATCGTCCACTGAATAAGTTTTTAAAGCAAGCTGCTGAGGAATTATTTCAGCAACTAAACAAATTAGAAATAAAAATAGAAACTTAATCAGCCTGTTCATAAAGCAGTTTCTTGTTTTATTATTAGTTTATTTTTTCATCGCGTTTAACATTCATAAATCCGTATTGCTGCGGAGTAGGAGGATTTTCTACTATTATTTCACCAAATCTTGCTTCAAATTTTTCGATGTTATCATTTAAAGCTCTTAAAAGCATTTTAGCATGTTGCGGTGTAGTAATAATCCTTGCATGCACCCTTGCTTTTGGAACACCCGGAACCACGCGAGTAAAATCTATTACAAATTCGGCCGGAGAATGAGTAATGATTGCAAGATTGGAATAAATTCCTTCCGCTTCTTTTTCACCAAGTTCAATATTAATTTGTTGATTTTGTGGTTGTTGATTCTGATTCATATACATTCCTGATATTTCAAAAAAAAAGCCCAATGGTTGATTGCACAACCTTTGGGCTAACGGAAATTATATTAAAAATTATTTACGATATTCATCTGCTTTGTTAAAGGCTTCCTGGGATTCTTTAGACATTCCAAGCACAGCATAAACTTTTGCGATTGTTTCCCATGTTCCTGCATCGTCCTGTTTTATTTCCAAAGCACGTTTCAGGTTTGGTAATGCTGCCTGGTATTTATTTTTATATTCAGGATCATCTTTCCCTTCTTTATCTGCCTTTTCTCTAAGCGCCGTTCCCCAGCGAATATAGGTAACAGCTAAATTATATAAAGCACTATGATATTTAGGATCAATTTCAACTGCTTTTGCAAATTGTTCTTCGGCAGCTTCAAATTTATTACTCTGAAGCAGTAATGTACCATAGTTGTATCTGTAATAAGGATTAGTCGGATCTTTTTCAACACCGGCTTTAAATGTTTCCATTGCTACATCAGATTTATTAGCAGAGATATAAGCATTGGATAAAAAGTAAAGAATTTCCTGATCATCCGGAAAAGATTTTCTTCCGTCTTCTAGAGCTACAATTGCCTTATTGAAATTATCTAACGCTGCAGTACTATCGGAAGCATTCTTGGTTTGTTTAAATTTTGTCTGGCAGTCAACACCCTTTTGAGTATAAATCTGACCAAGTAAACGATAGGTGTCTGCGGACTTCTTAATCTTTGTTAATGTTTCAAGCGGTTGGATTGCTTCATCCTGTTTACCGGATTGCAACAATGCAAATGCAAGATTTTTATATGTATCTGCAGAATCCGGTTCAAGCAAAATTGCATCTTTAAATGAGCCAATTGCTTTATCCATATACATTGTAATACTATCCTGCGCAGATGCTTTTGCCGCCCTGTTAAAGAAAGCTACACCTTTATTAAAGCTGTTTGCCCAGTAGGATTTTTTCGTATCATCAATATTTTTTTCGAATTTTTTGCTGATTGAAAGAGATTGATTAAATGCATCCATCATTTCCCTGAAAGTACCCTCTTCACCATACAGATAACCAAGCAACCAATAGCCTTCATCACTCTTAGGATTTTTTTCAATTTCTTTTTTCAAAGCATCTTTAGCTTTTGCATAATTTTTTTGCTGGATATATAATTTTGCGCTTGTTAATTCAGTTGATGAACACTGAAAGGCACTGAAACTTAATACCAACAAAACCGCTGATAATGTAAATACGGCAAGTCTTTTCATTTAAACTCCAATTAGTATATTAATATCTTAAAATTCTTTTGAAAAATTACCATTTTGATATAGCATAGTCAAGAAATATTTGGCAACATAAATACACGCTAAACTATTTCCTTTCAATTCCTTAATAGTATATTATCCCTCTCATAATACTCAAATTTAGCTTATATAAATGATTTTCTTTAACTATCTTAACTCCGACATAGAAAATAAAAAAGGGACTGTTTAA
>QZKB01000130.1 GCA_003599415.1 Ignavibacteriales bacterium
TATGCTTCAACCGAATTAGGTAAAAAGCAAGTCCTGGAAATTAGACCGTTCGAAAGTCTGTTTTACGCAGAACAGGAAGGGAAGTATGTTAGTGAAGCTAAGGAAGTATTAATTAAAAACGACTTTCCGCCTCTTACTTTTATCCCAAACCTTCACGAGACTTTATCGTTAAGTAAGATTGAAGGAACAGCAATTGACAGTAAATCTTTTATTGAAATTCTCAATTTAATTGTTACTTCAAGAAATTTATTCCAGTTTATTAAAACCCAGAATGAAGCTGAGACAATTAAAAAAGATTTTCTTCAGAATCTTTTTGTTGATAAAGTAATTGAACATCACATATCAAAAGTTATTGATGAGAATGGCGAAGTTAGGGAAAATGCAAGTCCTAAACTAAAAGAAATAAGAGAAGAGGTCAGAAGAAAATCTGATTCACTACAAAAAGTTATTAACAGAATATTAAAAGAGTTAAGTGATTCTTATCTTGTAAGAGAAGAGTATGTTACACAACGTGACGGTAGAATTGTTGTACCGGTAAAATCAGAACATAAGAGACATGTAAAAGGATTTATTCATTCCGAATCAGCTACAGGTCAGACTGTATATATTGAACCGGAGGAAACACTTGAACTGAATAACGAAATTCTATCTCTTTACTTTGCCGAAAAGAGAGAAGTTGAAAGAATCTTAAAAGAGCTTACACGGAGGATTGGCGAGAACAGTGAGCAATTGAAACGTGCACTTGATACTATAGCATCAGTTGACTGTATTTTTGCAAGAGCTAAATATTCGTTGGAAATAATCGGTTCATTTCCTTCTTTGGATGAAGACAAAGATTTTAAATTGATAGATGCAAGACATCCGCTTCTTATTAAGAAGCTTGGTAAGAATTCAACTATTCCGCTTGATATTAAGATCGATTGTAAGACAAACATAATTCTGATTACAGGACCTAATGCCGGTGGTAAAACAGTTGTACTTAAAGCTATGGGCATTTTATCCTTAATGGTTGCTTCCGGAATTCATATTCCTGCAAGTCCCGATTCCAACCTTCACTTTTTCAAAAATATTCTTTTGGATATTGGTGATGAACAATCAATTGAAGATGATTTAAGTACATTCAGTTCTCATCTTTCAAATATTAAAAGAATTATAACTGATGCTGATAAGGACTCGCTCATATTGCTTGATGAAATAGGAACCGGGACAGATCCAGCTGAAGGTGCCGCCCTGGCTTCATCTACACTTCTTACATTAAGAGATAAAAGAGCAACGGTTCTTGCTACAACTCATCATGGCGGATTAAAACTTATAGCTAATGAACTTGAAGGTTTTCAGAATGCATCAATGGAATTTGATTCGGACAAGATAGTTCCTACTTATAAATTTCAGCAGGGTTTACCTGGTTCAAGTTATGCTTTTGAAGTTGCAGAGCGGATTGGCTTCAGTAAAAATTTTCTTAATCTTGCAAAGCAATATCTTGATACGGATAAAATGAAAGTTGAAGAATTTTTAATTGAACTTGAGAAAAGATCAAAGAAACTTCAGCAGAAACTTGATTTTTATGAAAGAGAAAATACCAGGCTTATAGGATTAACAAATATTTACAAACAGAATATTGATAAACTTGAAGAACAGAAAAAAACTATCCTGCACGATGCAAAAGTAAAAGCGGAAGAATTTATTAAGGATGTAAACAAAAAGGTTGAAACTGCAATAAAAGAAATCAAAGAGAAAAAAGCTGACAAGGAAATTATTAGGCAGGTAAAACAGCAGGTTACAACCATCAAAGAGGATATAAGCAACCTTGTTCAAAGTGATAATACCAAGAAAGAAAAGGTGAAGAAGGTATTTAATATCGGAGAAAATGTTAAACTGAATGAATCTGACATAACCGGAAAGATAACAGAATTAAACGCTGAAAAAGAAACAGCAGTTGTTACAGCAGGTAATATAAAACTAAAAGTAAAGTATGATGAAATTGAACACGTAACAAGAAAAGAAATTAAAGAAGCAGAAAAACAAGCCGCAGGCAGTTATAAGCAGCAGGCAGAATACAGGATTGATATAAGAGGGCAAAAACCTGAAGAAGCTGAATTTGAAATAATAAGATTTCTTGATAATGCTTATAGCTATGGTCTTGGTCGTGTTGAAATTCTTCATGGTAAAGGAACCGGAGTACTTAAAAAATTAGTGAAAGATATTTTGATTGACCATCCCGGGGTTAGTAAATATTATTTTGCTAATATTGAAAGCGGAGGAGATGGAATTACCATTGTAGAGTTTAAATAAAATTGTAAAACAGAACATACATTAAGAGCTTTTAAAGTTTGTCAAAATAATAGAGGGAAAAGTTGATAAAGAAAATCCTTATTGCAAATAGGGGTGAAATAGCTGTACGCATTATTAAAGCCTGCCGCGAATCCGGAATTATCTCAGTGGCGGTTTATTCTGATGCTGACAGAAATTCACTTCACGTGCGTCTTGCAGACGAAGCATACCATATCGGTAATTCACCGGCTTCAGAATCATACCTTAACATTGAAAAAATTATTAATGTCTCTAAAGAAATTAAAGCAGATGCAATCCATCCGGGTTATGGCTTCCTTTCGGAGAATTATAATTTTATTAAAGCAGTAGAAGATTCCGGATTGGTATTTATTGGTCCATCTTCCAATTCTGTAAGAATGATGGGCGATAAAACTTCTGCCCGGAAATTAATGAGAGAACATAATGTTCCGATCGTACCGGGAACTACAACTCCAATTACATCCTTAAATGCCGGTTTAGCTGAAGCGGAAAAAATCGGTTATCCTGTTTTGCTTAAAGCATCTGCAGGTGGCGGTGGTAAAGGAATGAAAAAAGTGCTTAACAGTTCTGAATTTGATTCTGCATTTCAAAGCGCACAAAGAGAAGCAATAAAAGCCTTTGGAAGTTCAGATGTTTATATCGAAAAGTACATTGAAAATCCGAAACACATCGAGGTACAAATAATTGCTGATAAACATGGTAATTATGCTCACCTTTTTGAAAGAGACTGCTCGGTTCAGAGAAGACATCAGAAAGTAATTGAGGAAGCGCCTTCAACTTTTCTTGATGATAATTTACGGAAGCGTCTTACAAATTCTGCAATTGATGCTGCAAAAGCATGCGGATATTATAATGCCGGTACAATTGAATTCCTTGTAGATAAAAACAAAAACTATTATTTCCTTGAGATGAATACTCGGTTACAGGTTGAACATCCGGTAACAGAACTAATAACCGGAATTGACTTAGTTAAAGAACAGATAAGAATTGCTGATAATCGAAAATTATCATTTAAACAGAATGAATTAAAAATCCATGGCCATGCAATTGAATGCCGTGTGTATGCAGAAGACGTTGATAATAATTTTGCTCCTTCAACCGGGCATATAAAATTACACCGCAGGCCGGATGGTATAGGCATTCGAGTTGATACAGGTATAGATCCGTTTTCAAACATATCAGTCTTTTATGATCCTTTGCTTACTAAACTAATCTCTTTTGGTAAAACAAGAGCCGAAGCAATTGAACGGATGAAGCGAGCTTTAGGTGAATATAAGATTGCAGGCGTTCTTACAAACATTGCCGCACTTCGATGGGTGTTGAAACAAAGCGCTTTCCTCGACGGGAGTTTCGATATTAACTTTGTTGAAAAATACTGGCTGCCGCTTTTACCGAATAAATGGAAAGGTGAAGATGCGCAGGAATATGAAGAAGCTGCATCGGTTCTTAGCGCTTTGTTAAAAAGCTCATCAATGGAAATTAATCCCGATTCAATTAAAACAGAAAAAAACAAATGGAGCAATAATCATGAATGATTTCGTTGTTTCACTGAATGACAAAAAGAAAAAAATTAAAATTCTTTCAGGTTCAACAATACTAATTGATGGAGTAGAAAAGAATTACGATCTGTCAAAGGTAAGTGATCATTGCTTCCTGTTAAAAATAGGGAATAGAGTTTATGATATTACCACATCAAAATTCAGCAGCAGTAAATATGGTTTACTAATAGACGGCCATTATTTTGAGACTACAGTTAAAACTACTCTGCAGGAAAAAGCATCAGAACTTTCGTTGTTAAAGAAAAAAGATAATCATCACGATTCAATTAAAGCACCTATGCCCGGGCTTGTGGTTAAACTTAAAAAACAGGTTGGTGAATTAGTTGAGCAGGGAGAATCGGTTATTATTCTTGAAGCCATGAAAATGGAAAATGATTTAAAGGCTCCATCTTCCGGGCAAATACTGGATATATTTGTTAAGGAAGGTAACTCGGTTGAGAAGGATTTTGTGCTGTTAACCATTGGTGAAAATGAACGATGATTCAAAATAGAATTTAAATTCTTTGGTTGCTTTTATTTTCAAGTATTCATATTATCTATCGCCAAATAATTAAAAATATTTACTATGGAGGTCTTGTGAGGAAAATAATACTTTCAATTATTGTATTTGTAGCGTTTGCTTGCCAGGTTTATGCAAGCGGTTTTCAGATCAATGAATCCGGTTCGCGTGCAATGGGTTTGGGTGGCGCCTTTGTTGGTTTAGCTGATGATCCGTCTGCTTTATATTTCAATCCTGCTGGTGTTACGCAACTTTCCGGTTTACGTTTTAGCATTGGTGCTACTTATATTAAACCTAGCAGTACATTTACCGGCCCTTCTCCATCAACGACTGAATCGAAACTAAAAGACAGATTTTTTTATCCCGCTAATTTTTATGCATCCTATGAAGCCGGTAACGATTTTTGGGTAGGACTTGCATTTAATGATCCCTTTGGTTTAGGCACTGAATGGGAAGAGAATTGGGTTGGTAAATACAGAACTACAAAAACAGAGATACGTACATTTAATTTCTCTCCAACAGTTGCTTACAAAATCAATGATCAGCTTTCTGTTGCAGCAGGTTTAACAATTTCTTACGCTGATGTAATTATTGAAAGGAAGATTCCTGTCGTTGTACAAAACAATCCTTTGCCTGATGCTCATATATCTCTTGAAGGTAATGCTACCTCATTCGGATTTAACCTTGGAGTATTATATAAACCAGTTCAGGATTTTTCTGTAGGATTAGCCTTCCACAGTTCTGTAAAATATGATATGAAAGGCGATGCAACAGTAACATTAGGTGCAGGAACTCCGGCTGCATACCAGGCAGCTATTTTATCTGCAATGCCTAAAGGAAGCATTTCTGCGCCTTTAACAGTTCCTTATGTTGCAACCTTAGGTCTTGCTTATCATGTAAATCCAGGTTGGGTTCTCGTTGGAGATTTCCAGTTTAACGGTTGGTCGACTTATGATAAATTAGAAGTAACATTTGATGATCTTCCAAAGGGTTCAAGTAATCCAAGTGTTTCTGAGAGAGATTTCCAAAACAGCTTTATTGCAAGGTTAGGTACTGAATACGTTGTGAACGATCCATTAGCACTTCGCTTTGGTGTATTATATGATAAAAATCCCGTTAAGGATGAGAGACTTGATCCAACATTACCGGATGCCGATAGAATCGGATTAAATATTGGTATCGGTTATAAATTTACCGAAAGCCTAAGCGTTGATTTTGCATATTTCTACTTAATGTTTATGGAAAGAACAATTGATAATTCCCAGGAAGCAATTATTCTGCCCAATTACTCTGCAACAGTTCTCAATGGAAAATATAATTCTAATGCTCACTTAATAGGTTTAAACATCAATTATAATTTATAATTTAGTTGAAATGTAAAAGGGAAAGTAAATACTTTCCCTTTTCATTTTAAGGCAGTAAAATATGAGCCCGCTCGTTTATAACACAATAGTAGCTTTTATATCAGTCCTATATGTATTCGCAGTGGTTGCTATAATGGATAGATTTGTGAAGAGTGGTTTTCCGCAGGATGTTTCTAGAAAAATTGTTCATATTGCTGCCGGTTCCTGGATAATGTTCTGGCTTTTCTATGATAACTCGCATTGGAGCAGATACTTTAATATTGCCCCCACCTTCATCTGGAGTATCCTTTTATTGCAGAAAGGTTTTTTTGCAAAACCAGATGATGAAGCAGTAAAAACAATGACGAGAAATAATGACAGGAAGGAATTGTTAAAGGGTCCTTTCTATTTTACTTTAGTTATGAATCTGATGGGCACATTATTTTATAACACAACTTTAGCTGTAACTGCGATGTCATTTTTAGGATGGGGCGATGGTACAGCGCCTGTTGTTGGGAAAAAATACGGCAGACATAAAATCAAACTGTTTGCAGAAAAAAGCATCGAAGGAAGTCTTGCATTTTTTGTCTTTGGCTTGGGAGCAGGCATACTTTTCAGTTATTTGCTTTTCGGGTCGTTTAGAATCTACCAGCTTCTCATTTCCGGAATTGTAACTACTATTGTTGAGGCGTTGAGTCCGAAGGATATAGATAATATTCTAATTCCATTAGCGGTTATAGTTTTATATCTCTTCATCTTTTAGTTCAGTTGATCCGCATACTTTGAAAAAGGTTTGCAAGGTTTTATTGTATTCTCACCGGTAGTCTGCAAAGAATAATAGTGCTAAATTATTACATTCTCCTTATATTATTTCCGTAAAATCAAATGATTATGTTAAATATGTTAAGGGAGGCAGTATGGCTCTTTCACTGAACAAAATTATGTTAATAGGAAACCTTGGCAATGATGCTGAGACAAGATTTACTACTTCAAACCTGTCTGTAACATCTTTTTCTCTTGCAACCACAAACAGTTACAAAGGTAAGGACGGTAACTGGGTTAATGAAACAACATGGCATAATGTTATATCTTTTAATCTTTCGGATTATTTCAAGGATGCGTTAAAGAAAGGTAAGAAATTTTATGTGGAAGGCAGGTTAACAAAACGAGATTATACCGATAAAGAAGGCATTAAGAGGTATATGACTGAAGTAATTTCAGAAAGGATTATTCCTCTTGAAGGTAAAGAGTCTTTTGAGAATGGCGGTTCAAGAGATGTTTCTGCAAGCCAGAATGGACCGGAAACAGATCTGCCTGTTGATGAAAATGACGATCTCCCGTTCTAGTTTATAACAAGTAAGGGATTTTTTCCGCATTGGATAACGAAACATACAGCGAAATATTTTTAATAATTATTTCGCTTTTTATTTCTGCTTTTTTAACCGGCGCCGAAGCTTCTTTTCTTTCGGTAAAAAAATCAGAGTGGGAAAACACAGATAAAAAGAACAGCTTAATTGACCACTATTTAGATTCTCTCTTTAAAAATTTCAAGCTGCTTGTATTTACAATTCTTATTTTTAATTCATTTGCAAAAATTATTACTATCGTAATTACTGTTAAATTGGCTTTGGATGTTTCGCATTTTTACTCTCTGTCTATCCCGGTTACGCTATTAGTAAGTACAGTTATCCTTGTAATGGTTTTTATAATATTCTGTGAAATAATTCCAAAAACTTTATCAGCCAGGAATCCTGATAAATACGCAAGAGTTGCAAGTGTACCTCTATTCTGGCTTTCTATTTTCAGTTACCCATTTTTAAAACTTTTTAATGAAGTGAGCAAATTGACTGCTTCATTATTCAAACTTGGACATAGCAAAAATCCTAAAGATGAGTTTAAAGAGCTTACAAGGTTGAGTATTGACGAATCAAATATACCGGAAGAAAAAAGCGAACTGATCTCGGATCTGGTTTCTTTCAGAAAAGTTACTGTTCGCGAAGTTATGACTCCGAGAGTAGATATTGTTGCTGTTTCTGTTGATACTAACTTCAAAGAACTTATGGATATAATTTTAAATTCAATGCACAGCAGGATTCCTTTATATAAAGATGACCTGGATTCTGTAATTGGCATTATTTACACGAAGGATCTGCTTAAATATCAAAGGAACAATGATGAAGATTTAACTTTGGATTTGCAAAAAATCGCAAGGAAAGTTATGTTCGTGCCTGAATCTAAACTTATCAACGATCTGATGAGAGAGTTCCAGGCTAAAAAGATGCACGTCGCTGTTGTTGTGGATGAGTTCGGTGGTACATCAGGATTAGTTTCTCTTGAAGATATCCTTGAACAGATTGTTGGTGACATAAATGATGAATATGATAACGATGAGGAAGAGATTAAAAAGCTTTCTCAAAGAAGTTTTTTAGTCCTTGGTAAAACTGCAATCACTGATGTTATGGAGAAACTTAATATTAATCTCAATCCGGGAAATGATGAGTTTGAAACTATTGGCGGATTCATACTTCATCATGCCGGTTTTATTCCTGATGAAGGCTATAGTTTTATTTACAAGAATTTTAAATTCACTGTTAAAGAAGTTGAAAACCGGCGGGTAAAGAAAATTCAATTAGATAACATGCAGGACAAATGAAAAAAGGTTGTTTCATAATAACCTTAGTTTTAATAACGGCAGTAATTGCTGCTGTTATTTATTTTTTCAAGTACAGGGAAGGTGACATTGTTGAAGTACTTAAACCTGTAATTGTAAGCAGCATTGAAGATGAGATAACTAAAAAAATAAAAGAGGCAGAAAAGAATGCTTACTCGGATTCATTAAAGGCAGCTTTTAATGAATTGATAATTAAAGTTAAAAAGGAAAGTGAAATTGACATTGAAAAAGCAGATCATGTTTTTAATAGTATCAGGTTTGCTTTGTCAGATAAGAAAATAGATTCACTTGAATTATCCTCAATTCTAAACCAAATGAAAATGGACCTGAGAAAAGATGAAAGATCAAAGAAAAACTGAAATTAAAATCGGTATTACCGTTGTAGTTGCACTTGTTGCATTAATATGGATTTTTGGCTGGGCTAAAAATTATAAAATATATGCCGGGCAAAAAAAGATTGATGTTGAATTTGAAACCGCAAGCGGATTGGAAAAAGGTGATCCGGTTATGGTTAACGGGGTTCGTAAGGGCTTTGTTGATGAAATAGTTATTCACGGCAATAACGCAATTATTAAAATCGTTCTTGACCCCGATGTAACTATTAAAGAAGATGCCTTGATTGCGATCTCGATGCTTGATTTAATGGGAGGTAAAAAAGTTGAGATAAAACCCGGAGTGGCAGCAAAGGAAATTGATTACTCAAAATTACAAAAAGGTGTTTTCTATGCTGATATTCCCGCGGTTATGGCAATGCTTGGCTCGGTTCAGAATGATCTTATTAATATTATCAAAGATATCCAGGTTACATTGGGTTCTATGAATAAATTTCTTACCGATAAGGAGTTTACAGAACAAATTAAAACTTCAATTCAGAATTTAACTGAAGTCAGCAAAAAGCTGAACGTAATGATAGACGAGAATCGAAGTAACTTTAAACAGCTGACTAAGAACGCTACCGAACTAACAAGCGAAGCGACTCAATTCATCAAAGAGAATAAAGATAATATCCATTCAACTATTGAAGAGACAAAGCTTGTAATTCAGAATTCGAATGAACTTGTTACTAAAATATCTTCTTTGCTCGATGAAACTAAAGATAAGAAAAATAATGTGGGTAAAATCCTTTACGATGAATCATTGATAAACGAATTAAAAACATCTCTGGAAAACGTAAAAGAATTAACAAGGATTTTATTAGATCAATTAAAGAATGAAGGAATTAATGTTGATGCGAACATCGATTTATTCTAAGATTGTTTTCAGCATATTAATAATTTTTATTTCATTCACAATTTCTAATGCACAGGTTATTTCACCTGTTACATCAGAAAAGGGAATGGTTGTTTCTGCCAGCAGTCTTGCTTCTGATGCCGGATTGCTGATGTTAAAGCGCGGTGGAAACGCAATTGATGCAGCAATAGCTACGGGTTTTGCGCTTGCAGTTACTTATCCTCAGGCTGGCAATATTGGCGGTGGCGGATATATGGTAATTCATCTTGCCAATGGAAAAGATATCGCAATTGATTTCCGCGAGAAAGCGCCAATTAAATCTTTCAGAGATATGTTTCTTGATAAGAATGGAAATTTCAATCCTGAGTTGAGCCAGGATGGAATTACAAGTGTTGGTGTGCCGGGAAGTGTTGCAGGTCTAGTTTACGTTCTGAATAAGTACGGAACAATGAAACTTGAAGAAGTAATTCAGCCGGCAATTAGTTTTGCTTCAGATGGATTTCCGTTAAGCAGTAACCTTGCTCATCTGTTAAATGATTATTCAGGTGATTTCAGAAAATTTAATTCCAATAAAACCGCCTACGCAAAAGTTTCCGGTAATTTTACAGAAGGTGAAATATTTAAGCAGCCGGAACTTGCTAAAACTTTATCCATTATAAGGGAAAAGGGAACAGACGGATTTTATAAAGGTGAAATTGCTGACCAGATTATAAAACAGTCCGATAAGCTTAAAGGTTATTTAACTCATAAAGATCTTGAAGATTACAAAGTAATTGAGAAAGAACCGGTCAAAGGCAGCTATCACGATTATAAAATTATTTCTATGCCGCCATCTTCATCTGGCGGAATTATCATTATTCAGACTCTTAATGTGCTTGAGAACTTTAAGTTTAATAAAGAAGACTGGAACAGCAGCGGTTACATTCATAAGCTGACGGAAACATTTAAATATGTTTATGCTGACAGATCTAAACATCTTGGCGATGAAGAATTTTATAACATTCCTAAAGATTGGCTGATTAGCAAGGATTACGCAAAGCAAATCTTTAATAAGATTGGTGAAACAGATATTCCTTCAAAAGAAATTTTTCCCGGTGAACCCGCCGCAAAAGAAAGTGATCAAACTACTCATTACAGTGTATATGATCAGTTCGGAAATGCTGTTAGTGTAACAACAACTCTTAATTCAAATTTCGGTTCGCGTGTAGTTGTTGATGGCGCTGGTTTTATTCTGAATAATGAAATGGATGACTTCAGTTCGAAACCCGGTACACCAAATCAATTTGGTCTTGTAGGCAGTGAAGCAAACTCAATTGCTCCGGGTAAAAGAATGCTTAGTTCTATGGCTCCTACAATTGTTTTAAAAGATGATAAACCTGTAATGGTTGTTGGAACTCCCGGCGGCTCTACAATTCCAACTGTTATTCTCCAGGTAATTATGAACTGCATTGAGTTTGGCATGAATATAGAACAGGCGGTTGCGGCTCCAAGAATTCATCACCAGTGGCTGCCGGATGAATTATATTATGAAGATTACGGATTAAGTGAAGATGTAATAAACAATCTGAAATTAATGAAACATAAAGTTGGACATAAAAGAATCCTTGGTTTGGTTGAAGCAATCTGGATTGACCACGATAAGAAACTGATATTTGGCAGTTCTGATCCAAGAGGATCCGGTAAAGCGGCAGGTTTCTGATGGTATACGGAATTGGAATTGATATAATCGAGATTGACAGAATAAAAGAAAGTGTTGAAAATTTCGGGGACAAATTTCTTAATAAAGTATTTACACAAACTGAATTAGACTATTCATTAAACAAGCCGAATAAATACCAGCATCTTGCTGCCAGGTTTGCGGCAAAAGAAGCAATAGCAAAAGCATTATCATTCAAGGGCGACAGAGGTTTCCGCTGGAAGGATATTGAGATTTATAATGAGCTCAACGGAATGCCCTCTGCAAAACTTTACAACAACCTTCTTGAAATTCTTGGTGAAGGCAAAGAATTAAAAATAACGATGAGCCATTCACAGAATTATGTTACCTGCTTCGCAATCATTCACAAAGCTGAATAAGCTCCCCACATAAATTTCATACTCTAATAAAATAGACTCTAATAAAATAGACCCGGCTTTAAAGCCTGGGAACAAAAATAAATACATAGAAACTTCTGAAAAATTCTTCGTTTATCATCTGTCATTCCTACGACAGTCTGCTTTAGCAAATGTCTTTGCATAATTTAATAATTACTCATCTCGAGCGAAGTCGAGAGATGTTTTTGGATGATTTCCGTGGTTCCCTGTTTACGGAACTCACCACGATAAATTTTTACTAATTGAAACAACCTGAAGCAGCAGGCAAGTGTACGGGGATGACATTATAATTCCTTCATAGGATTCATTAGCTTAAATCCAATATAGTAGAAGTAAACACTTCTTTATCATTAACAAAACTCACCCCAACCTGCTATCGCAGGTTTTTCCCCTCTCTTGGTAAGAGAGGGGATTTTTGTCGCTTCATTAGCGAGGGGTGAGTTAAAATACTTTTTTCATTTATACCCATTTGGTGAATTCTTTTTGTTCATCTCATTACCTATTCT
>QZKB01000091.1 GCA_003599415.1 Ignavibacteriales bacterium
ATGAAAAACCTGATGGGAATTGTTTGGGACAGAGGTTATTGGCACAGGAATAATCTTCACCAGTGCATAGCAGATTTTGCAACCTATTGCAAACCAACATTAAATGTGGTTGATGCATACAATGTTATGAAACGGAATGGTCCTAAAGGAGTTTCGAGAGAAGATGTTGTTACGATGAAATCATTGCTGATTTCAACTGATATATTAGCTGCTGATGCCGCTTCGGCAAAAATATTTGGTATTGAACCGGACGAGGTTAACTATATTAAAATCGGCGGAGAAATGAACGTTGGCAAGAAAGATCTGGATAAGCTTTCAATAAAGAGGCTTAAAATCTAAGCATGAATCTTTCTGTGTTCAAAAAAGTCCGGGTTGTTGTTTCATTATTCTTTTTTGTTGTACTGACTTACATTTTTATCGATTTCAGAACCAACATTCCTTCCCAGTTTATTAATGGAATTACCTTCCTTCAGTTTATTCCGTCAGTATTAAAATTTATTGCAGTGCTAAGTTTATCTGCCGGTGGTTTTTTATTAATCCTGGTACTTACATTTTTATTTGGAAGAGTTTATTGTTCAAGTATTTGTCCTTTAGGAACATTGCAGGATTTTATTTCCCGTTTTGCTAAGAAGGCTAACAAAAAGAAACGATATAAATTTTCAGTACCGCATAATGTTTACCGGTACTCATTCCTATCAGTATTTTTATTAAGCTACCTTGCCGGAAGCATTTACATTGTTAACCTGTTAGATCCATACTCTAACTTTGGAAAAATTATCAGCAACATTTTCAGACCTGTATACATTGCTTCTAATAACTCAGTTGTTTGGCTGCTGGAAAAAATGGATTTGTATTGGTTATATCCTTACGATTTCCGTGGGCTTCCGTATTTGTCATTAATATTTTCTTTCAGCTTTCTTGTAATCATAATTATTTTATCTTACAGGAATGGAAGACTATATTGCAATTCTGTTTGTCCTGTAGGTACAATCTTGGGTTTGATATCGAAATATTCCGTCTATAAAATTAAAATTGATGCTGATAACTGCAAAGGTTGCGGCGTATGCGAGCGAGTTTGTAAAGCTAAATGCATTGACATGAATAAGGAAGACAGAAAAGTTGATTCAAGCCGTTGTGTAGCCTGTTTTAATTGCTTTGATGTCTGCCCAACCTCAGGAATTCATTATACAAGGGATAAAAAGAAAAAAAATCTTGCTACTAGGAATGTTGATGAAAGCAAAAGGAACTTTATAGTCAGCTCATTTATTTATTTAATCGGTTTAGCATCAGCTTCTGTTGCGCAGGTAAAAGTGATACCAAAGAAGCTTAGCAAGATTCCTATAAATAAAAAGAATCCTGTTTCACCTCCAGGTTCAAAAAGCATAGAATTTTTTACTGACAGATGTACAGCTTGTCATCTCTGTATTACGGCTTGCCCTACCCAGGTTCTGCAGCCATCATATCTACATTATGGTTTTTTGGGAATGATGCAGCCAACAATGGACTACAATAAAAGCTTCTGTAATTTTGAGTGTATAATTTGTACAGAAGTTTGCCCAACCGGGGCTTTGCTTCCGCTTAAACCTGAAGATAAAAAATTAGTTCAGATTGGTAAGGTTAATTTTATAAAAGATAACTGTATTGTTCACACGGAAAATACCGAATGCGGTGCATGTTCCGAACATTGCCCAACTAAAGCTGTTTCTATGGTTCCATTTAAGAATTTACTTGAGCCAAAAACTAATCCTGATATTTGCATTGGCTGTGGTGCCTGCGAATATGCTTGTCCGGTTAAACCTTATAAAGCAATTTATGTAGATGGAAATGCGGTTCATTTAAAAGCACAAAAACCAAAAGTAGAAAAGCTGGAGCAGAAAGTTAATTACGAAGAAGACTTCCCGTTTTAATTACCTGAGACTTCTGAAAAATTCTGAATGTCATTCCCGTGTAAACGGGAATCTATAGAAATTTTTATGGATTCCCACTTTCGTGGGAATGACAGGTGACATACAAATAATTTTTCAGATGTCTCTACCTGATAATTTTCTAAATCAGGGATAGTTTCCTACAAGATAAAAATTAGAATCCTTAAAGGTACTCAATCAAAAAAATCAGGAGATTACCTGGCTGAGGACCTTCAAGGTTTACTCAATGAAACCGGAAAGCTAACCTTGAAGGTTCTTCAATTAATTTCAGTTAACCATGATTTTGCAAAATCTCTTGCTGCCTCTGTAGTTGTTTTGCCTGACCTGAAACAAATTTTCCATAAGTAATCTTTTCCTTCATATTCATCTTTTACAAAATATTTTCTACCGTCCTTTACTTTAAGTTCAGCGTTAAAATCAACATCTTTTGATGTTTCCAGAAAACGATTAAGCCACTCTACAATTAAAAATTTTGGATCAAGCGGATAATCCTTTTCCCATTGTTTAACGCTTTCATCGTATTCCTTCAATTGATTCTGGTACATTTCAGTCAGTTGATCATCCATCTGGGAGCTGTACATAGGGTTATTAGGATCATCAACTTCCTTTAACTGTTCCTTCATTGATTTAATTGATTCTTCAAATGTTGCTCTCTGATCTGCCGGAAAACTATTCATAAGTTTTTCCATTTCCTGGATACTTTTAGTCATTTGTTCTTTATTCTGTTTGCGCATTTCATCTGCAGACTGAGGTTTTTCCGGCGGTTTTGGTTTTATGTTTTCCCTGTATTCTTTGTACCTTGATTTAAATTCTTCTGTCTTTGTAAATTCTTTTGCATAATTGCCAACAAGTTTTACAATTGAAGCTCTCTCACCCATTGCCATATCTTTAAGATCTTTTGGGTTCGGGAAATAAAAACCATTGCTTGAAATATTATTCCAGATATAATCATTAGCAGATTCATTAGTAATATCAATTTTCTGAAATAAAGATTTAATAGTGTATTCAAGTACAAAGTTGGAATAAAAACCATACAGGACAAACAAAACCGGTATTGCAAAAAGTATTTTTTTCATGACGATTACTCCCTGATTTTTATTTTCAGTTACAAATGACTAAAGGTAACTTCAAAGAATCGCTTATTTTTCCATTAAAATTTGATTCAGCAAATTCTGCGTCTCTGTATAATCTTCACCGGATTTCTTAGCCAACTCAATTGATTTTTCTGCAGCAATTTTAGCTTCCTGTTTTTTACCAAGCTTGTATAAAATGTTAGCATAAGTATCGTTGTTTGCATATTCATCTTTAAGTTCAACAGAAAGCTTAGCCCATTTTTCAGCTTTTAACAAAGAAGGTTTATCATTACAATTTTCAAACACCGTCCAGGATATGCTGTTTAATTGTGAGAAATCGTTCTTGCCGTATTTGCTTACATATTTTTCTGCTGTAGCAACAAATTTCTTCCAATCCTTCTTTTTCTTATAAAGATTTAAGTCAGCTACAAGAATAATTTTTTCTCCGGTAGGTATGCCTGATTTCTTAATCTTTGTTTTCAACGCTTCGTATTCTTTAAGATTATTCAATCTAAGGTAATCACGTAAGCTGCCTTCAAAAACAGAGTTTATTTTCTCGTCAACTTTCTCATCAGAATACTTTTCAGCGAATTTCTTCCTGTTCTTTACAAGATATTTAAATTCTCTTGAGTCACTGTCATTCTGGTACAACTGAATCATCTCCCAGTTATCTGCTGTAATTAGATCCTTTTCTTTTAGTGTAGCAAAGTACTTTGCGATATCTTCGTTTGCTCTCATGCATGCGTTTTCAAGCAAAGCGAAATATTTCTTTGCAACTTCAACATTACCGGGATCAGCTTCATAATTCTTTTTTATTGTAGCTAATTGTTTTTCAGGATTTAAGGCATCCTTAGCTAAACCGAGAAAATCCTGTGGTGGACAAGAACCGCATGTTCTGTGAATCAATTTACCATTACCATTTATATAAAGGAAAGTCGGGTATGCTCTTACGCCATATTTCTGAGCAATCTGAACGCCCTCACCTTTTTCCATATCAATTTTTGCATTTATAAAATTCTCATTAAAAAACTGCGCAACAGTATCATTCGTAAAAACATTTTTTGACATCCATTTGCAAGGACCGCACCAATCGGCATAAGCATCAAGAAAAATTAACTTCTGTTCACTTGAGGCTTTAGCAAGAATTTCATTCCATGTAGTAGTTTCGAATTTAATTCCTTTTCCATCTTCTGCTTTTAAAATAGAAACCGCAAAAAATAAAATGACCCAAAAGCGGAAGGTATTTTTCATAATTTCTCCTTTAGTTTTGTACAAAGTTAAGAAAGAAAATTATATTCAGAAAGGAATTAATCCCTATCTGTGTACTATATAACCCGATAAGTTTTAATGAATTCAGCAATATTTTATTTGACCGTCACATTTTCCTTTTTAGTGTTTTCCTGTACTTTTAGACCTACATAAGTTCCGTTGCTTATTCCCATCAGGATTAATAGATTATCATCAAACTGCGGCATATCAAGGTTAATAACTACATTCCGTACAAAGAAAAATCCAAGAAGTATAGTCCAGACTACAAGCTGGAATCTATGGATATTAACGCCCTTTTCATCCGAAAGTAAATCAAGAAAGAATCCACGCGAAGGAAGATTCTGAAATCTATCGAACCCTGCCTGAGAGAAATCTATAATTTTTGCTCCTGTTGTTGTAGCAATGCTGATTCCCAATAAAGTTAAAATAGTACCGGTTACAGTGGGCAATGAGCCGGTAAGTGCCCAGATAAAAACAAAAGAAAAAATTATAAGTATCATCCAGAAAGCTAATTGTGTACGGGAGAGACTGTAAGGCTTCTTATCATTAGTACTTGTATCTCTGATAATGTTTGATCTTTTACCAAGAATAATCAGAATAACAACCAGTAAAAGTACTAAGCTTAATGAAATATAAAACTGCGACTTTCTTACAATTATAAATTTTGTGTAACCTGCTTTTGTATCAATTGTGAAAGCATTATAGTAACCAATGGTCAGTCTAACATCTTTCTGGAATCCTTTTGCGAATTTAAAGAATTGGCTCCACGATTTTATAGAGGATGTATCTCTGCAAAGCATAAAGAGCACAGTGCCTTTGCTCGTATCAGTTGAAATAGGATTAACGCCCACCATTGGTAAATCATCAATAAATAAAATTAATTGGGAGTTCCTTCCGGGTGCTTTCTCAAGCAGAAGGTTAAGGTTTTCAATATACAATTTGCAAAATGCATCCAGTTTAGCATTATTATCGCCGTCATATATTTCAACCTTGGTTACAATACTTTCAGTCGTATCCGCCAACAGAAGAGACGGTAAAGAAAGCATATATAGGTTAAGAATTAGGATGACAAGAGCAAATGAATTTAAACTATGAACGCTTATCCTACGTGTCATAATTTTCCCTTTCAGAAGATTTTTATAGAATATTTAAAATTGGCTGGTTAAAGTCAAGATTTTTTTAATTCGCAGTTGGAATGCGGCAAAATGTAGTTAAATATTTCTACGTAGACTGTAGGACATGATAATCTATTCAGGTAAAAATTAAATTAATATTTTTCCAAAAAAAAAAGGGAAAGTAAATAATTACCTTCCCTTCTTCATTAAGATTTATAAATTTTTACTTCAGGATTTTCAGGTTATCGAGAGCATCTTTTGCTGCTTTATTTTCAGGATCAAGAGTTAAAACCTTCTCCCAATAATTTTTATAATTATCCCGCCATGTATCTTTGTAGTTCGGATCTTCACGTTTGATATAATAGAAATAACCTAAATACCTGTATGCTTCCATTAAATCATTTTTATACTTGGATTGATCTGAACCCGGCGCTGTAACAATTTCAATAAATTTCTCGTAATAAGGTTTTGCATAACCCAATTCAGAAGTAGTATCAATATTTGTATTAGCACGTGCACGCCATAAATATCCTAACGGGAGATCAGGTTTTACTTCAGTAAATTTTTTAAATACTGAATCGGCATTAGCATATTGTTTTAAAATCATATAAGCTCTGCCATAATCAAAATGTTCTCTTACCGATAACTTACCAACAAGTTTTTCTTTCAATGCATATTCATCAGCAGCTTCTTGGTATTTCTTTGCTTTAAAATAAATAGCTGCAACGTCCCCGTGTAAATCTGCAAGTGATGTATCCATTTTCATAGCTTTAATATAATTGAGAGCGGCAACGGAATCATTACCTGCTAAAACTTCAAGCTTACCAAAATACTGATAGTCAGTTGAAATTAATTCATTCTCAGAAGCTAATTTGAAATACTTTTCGAAAGCTGGAATACCATTTGTAAAATCATCTAAGGCATAATAAGAAAAAGCAAGGATATGTGTTAATTGTGCGTCTGCTTCTTTCTGAGTCTGGATTTCTTTTATAACTTCAATTGCATCTTTATATCCTTTTGCAAGGTAAAGAAGTGTTGCATAACGTTCTAATTTAGGTATAGTCCTTTCACTTAAATCAATATAATTTTTATATGAAGCGGCAGCTTTGCCAAAATTTCTTACCGTATTATAAAATTCTGCAAATTCTTTATGTGTTAATGCATAAGTTGAATCAATAGCGTAAGCGCTGTTCAGGTTAGCTTCTGCATCATTGTAAATTTTTATTTTAAGATATACTTCTGCTAATCCAAGGTACGCAGGAATAAATTTATCATCATAGTTTATTGCAATCCTGTAGTTTTCACTTGCAAGCGAACCATTATTTGCTTTAACATACAACTCAGCAATTTTATAATAAAGCATAGGATTCTTCTTTTGATCTTTTATTGTCTTTGCTTTGTTCATCCATTCGAAAGCTTTACTAAGGTTTTTGCTATCCGAATTGATGAATGCATCCGCTACCGCAATAAAAACATAAACATCCTTGAAATCAGTCATATCAAGAGCTTCTTCAAACTGCTTCTGGGCTTCAACAGAATCTTTCTGCAGAAGAGCGATGTTACCCATACCAACATAGTTGTATGCATTTTCCTTATCAATGTTTAATCCTTTTTGGAAATACTCCTTTGCTGCATCTACCTTGGCATCAATCAAACTCAACTTGCCAAGATTAAAATATGCTGAAGAAGCTTCTTTTGGATTTGTATTTGCAATGCTTTCAAAAACAGATTTGGCTTCCTTATATTTTTCAACTTCCATTAATTTAATGCCGTGTTCAAGCGTTTGAGCATTAAATATGTTAGCAATAAAAAGAAGCGCTAAAAATGTTTTAACGCAAAAATTAATATTATACTTTACTTCTTTCATAGTACCTTTGAAATTTATTATAGTTCTTGATGATCGATTTCTACTAACCTGATTGGCATTGTAGCCGGGACTAATCCGGATTTTAGAAAAATTCTCTGCCCTTTTTCGTGGGCTATAAAAGCAGATAACCCGGTACCTAAACCTGCTCTTGCTTCCCTGCTAATAATATAAACTTCGCGGTAAAGCGGGTAAACTTTCTGGGCAATATAAGCCTGGTAAGGTTGATAATATTCATCAGGATTAGCTTCAGGAAGATCAGATTTTAATCCAACTACCTTAACTGTCTTTAAAAATTTCAGGGATAAAGTATCATCCCTGTCGCTTACCCAGTTAACGCCAATAAAACCAATAGCATTTTTATTTTTGGAGACATAATCAATTACTGCAGCATTGTTCTTTAGAGCAAAACTATTCTTAGATAATTCACCGTTTATTTTTTCTTTCATAAATCTTACTGTACTTGAACCGGGATTATCATAGATCAGCTGAATATCTGAAAGAGGTGATCGTGGATCTAACTGGTTCCATTTTTTTATCTTACCAGTTGCAATATCTTTCAGTTGATCGTATGAAAAGGCTGTATCTTTATTCTCGTTATTTACTATAACTGCAACAGCATCATAAAATATTTTTATTTGCTTCGGATAAATTGCTTCCTTTTTAAGAATGTCTTCTTCTTCCTTTTTAAGTTTTCTTGCAATTATAACGAACCGTGAGCTATCATTAAAAAGATCGTCCAGCACTTCCGATTCCGGTTTGTACCTGACGTTTATTTTGGAATAAGTGTAGATTTTTTGAAAGGTATATACTTGAGAATCAATAACGGGAGCAAATGTTTCGTCTACAGTAATGCTAATATTGCCATAGGTAACTGTGTCATCCTCACCCGGTTTATCACCTTTACAACCGATGTAACCGATAAGAAAAAAAAAGAACAGAATTATTATTTCAGTTTTCCTCATCGTTTTCCACATAAGAGTTTTTTCCCTTTATACGATTATAATAAGAATAAACTTTAGTCCCCCTGTAAAAACCAAAGATTATAACTATTCCTCCGAATATCAAACGGTAACTTTCGTCCATTCCGGGAAAGAATGAATGGACGAAAATCACCAATATTCCAACAGCAACATAAACGATAACCATACATATACCGAACAGAAAATTTATCCATTCAGGTACAGATAATTTAATCATTTAATATAATTCTCTTAACCCTGTAACCTAAAATGAATAGGTATAACCATTTTAACGCGTACAGGTTTTCCATTTTGTTTTCCCGGTGCCCAGCGAGGCATCATACGTGCAACTTTAACAGCTTCTTCATCGCAACCGGCGCCAATACCTTTAAGAACAGCAATTTCAGTTATATCGCCTGATTTTTCAACGACGAACTGAACCATTACTTTTCCTTCAACACCGGCACGTTTTGCAATTTCAGGATACTGAATGTTGGATGCAAAGAATGCAAGTAATTCGTCATTACCGCCCGGGTAACTTGGCATTTCTTCTACGAATGTAAAGGGTTCTTCTTTTTTCTCTTCCTTTACAACTTTTTCTTCTACTGTTTCTTCAACTTCCAACAAGCTGTAGTCAACACCACCTTCTACACCCTGCTGTGTTTTTGCACCAGGATCAATATTTTTAAGTTCATCAACTGTAGGTATGTATTCTTCAGTTACCTGCTCATCCGGTTTTACAACAGGAGGTAAAAATGCTATAGTTGATTTCAATGGTGGAGGTGCTTCAACTTTTTGCACTTCTTTTTTCTCTCCAATTGAAGGAGGTTCAGCAAGTTCTGAGATTTTAACGATTTTTCTTTTTACCTTTTTAACTTCTTCTACCGGTTTCATCTTATTGTAAACCATTGGACCGGCTGTTCCTAAAACAAAGCCAATGATTGCAATCCACATAGCAATTGTTAAGTAAGTATTATACTTTTTCCTTAACAGGTATGCGCCGTATTCTTTATTTTTTCCGGTAAAGATAATCTCGTTAATATCGAATTTATAGGAAATTTGATTGCTCATAATTTTATTCTTTGTTTTATAAGTTTTTAATTAAATCAAGATCAAGAGGTGCAATATCAACAAGCGCATATCTCTTAACATTGCAGATATTCATCTCATCTAAAATATCAACTACATTTTTATAATTTGCTTCATCTGTAGGTTTGATTAGAACCACCATTTCTTTAATGGTTGCATTCTTTTCAAGTATAACTTTTCTGATACCGTCTTTTGAATAACTGGATAGAACCGGTACATTATCTTCACTATTTGGTATACCCATGTACCAGAATAATTTATTATCCGCACCTACAATAATAGTCAATGCTTTGGAAGCTTTAACAGCCGGTTGATCTTTCTCCTCGACTACTTCACCTTTAGGCTTTACCGGCATATTGATTTCCATCGTTTGCGGTTTGCTAAACGTTGTAGTTAACATAAAAAACATAACCAATAAAAAGCTTAGGTCAACCATTGGAGTTAAGTCAACCCTGGTCGACATCTTTTTAGATCGATGCTTTTTTTTGCCTTTTTTCCCCTTACTCTCGGGGGCCGCCATTTCAGCCATGATTATATTCCTTGTAATTTATTTGGATTTGCTTCCAAATCCGTAATTAAATTAAATTTATTTACATTTTTGTCCTGAAGTGTATTGATCACCTTTTTTACAACCGGCCAGGGGCAACCCTGGTCACCTGTTATTGTTATACGAACATTAGGATTAGAAATTCTTCCCTGCATAACCCATACTGCCACCTCATTATTTGTAGAGTCTATTGGTATACCGGGCTGATCATATTCTTTTCTACTTAATTCATCAAGCCCAAGAAAATCTTTCAGGCTGCCAATAGGCATACCAACACTACCGGTTAACTCGAATGCGCGAGCCTCTTCTTGAGTAAATTCTATTCCATATTTTTCAGTAATCTTATCAAGAAGTTTTAATCGTGCAAAATTCTTATTATCTATGTTAAAGAATACTTTACCATCTTTAGTAACGGTAATGTTCAATATATCTATATCGGGAAGTTTGATCTCGGAGATTGAAGACGGAGTATCAACAATAACTGATTCATCTGATTTAAATTGGGTTGTCATCATAAAAAACGTTAACAACAAAAATGCAACGTCGCACATCGCCGTCATATCGGCCAATGCACTTTTTCTCGCTACTTTTACTTTTGGCATAATTTCACCAACCTTCTAATTAAACAATTTTATTTATGCTGAGCTGAAAAGTTCTGAACTATTGCCATACCAAACTCATCAATGCTATAAGTCATTTTATCAATTTTGGTTGTAAAATAATTGTAAAAAATCATTGCGAATGAAGATGAACCAATACCAAATGCAGTATTGATAAGAGCTTCAGAAATACCGGTAGCTAAACCAACTGCATCAGGTGCGCCTGAAGTTGCAAGAGCGGAGAATGATTTGATCATACCTAATACTGTTCCAAGCAAACCTAAAAGAGTTGCAAGAGGTACTATTGTAGCAATAATAACTAAATTCTGCTCTAACATTGGCAGTTCAAGTGAGGTTGCTTCTTCAATTTCCTGTTTAATAGCTGTAATTTTTTGTTCTTTATCTTTTGTTTTATCTTCAGCCATTTCTTTGTATTTAATAAGACCGGCTTTAACAACACTTGCAACTGAACCTCTTTGCTTATCGCATTCAGCAATAGCTGATTCAATATCCTGAGCGGATAATTTCTGGTGAACTTTTGCAACAAAAGAATTAACATTGCCTTTGCCTTTTGCACGGGTTAAGGTAATAAATCTTTCAATTGAAAAGGTAAATACGCAGAATAATACAGTCATCAATATAGGTACAATTATACCGCCGGCATGTATTGTTCCAAGAACGTTACCAGGTTTTGGCAGGTTAGCCGGATTATTTCCCTGGAAGTTTTCAGGGTTACCTAATACGAATATAAATAACAAAAGTGCTACTACAAATAATGTTGGTATTGCAATTCCTGCAAAACCTGTGAATGCAGTTTTGAGTTTTTTTGTATTCACGTCTATCTCCTAAAGTTTAAAATAATTGGTTTTTTAGTTGGCGTAAATTTATAGATTATTTATTTCTATTTCAATAAAGAATATTAAAGAATAAAACCACCTTTTATTCAATAAAACCTTTATTTAACTAAATCGCTTCGAAAATATATCGATATTCATATTCCTAGAAAAGGAATATTTTCGAAATAAATTAATCTTTTCCTAACTAGGAGATTTATTCTTTTTACAAACCAATTTTGTAAAAAGTTCTCACCTCTTAGTTATACTTTAAGACAGTCGTTGTCTTTTGTATTAATTGAAAAAAGAAATGTTGGATTTCTAACTAACTGATGTAGATTTTATGTAGGATAATACCTGGTAATGTTTACTTGAACAGGTTAACCGCTATTTAAAATAAAAAGACCGGAATTATCATTCCGGTCTGCGCTGCCCTGCTAGGGCTCGAACCTAGAGACTTTTGATCCAGAGTCAAACGTGTTGCCAATTACACCACAGGGCAATTAACACTCCAAATATATTAAAAGATAAAGTTTTTACAAAAAAATCTCTTCAGTTGTTTAAAGTACTTTTATAAAACATTATCTTTAATCCGGAATATATAATTCTTATAAGATTTATTATGAAGTTAAAATGCTTTTTATATTTTCTGATTGTATGTGCTTCTGTTAATTCCCAAACTTATTTTTATCAAAAGGAATTCGGAAGCTTTAAAGAGGCGGTTGATTTTAAAATAAGTCCGGCAGGCTTTTTTTATGTAATCGATAATGAAAAAAGTGAAGTAATTAAAATTGA
>QZKB01000089.1 GCA_003599415.1 Ignavibacteriales bacterium
TCAAATTTTATTACGGCGTTTATATCGGAAATTTTTTCACCATCTATTGTAACTCCACCTTGCTGTACTAATCTTCTTGCTTCCTGTTTTGATGGTGCGAAGTTTACCTTGCTTATTAACTCGATAATATTGATTTCTTTATTTGAATTATCAAGTTTGTATTCTTCAATTTCATCCGGCAAGCCTTTGTTCACAAAAATATTATCGAATTCCCGTTCTGCATTTAAAGCAGCATCAGCATTATAATACATCTCAACTAATTTTTTTGCCAGATCTCTTTTAATATCGCGTGGATTCGTAACTCCATCACTTAGTTTTGTTTTTATTTCAGATAGTAATTCGTTTGGTACATCAGTAGCTAATTCAAAATAATTATAGATTAAAGTATCCGGTATAGATAAAGTTTTACCGAAAATATCTTTGGGTTCTTCACTTATACCAACATAATTTCCATATGATTTACTCATCTTCTCAATACCATCGGTTCCAACAAGTAAAGGCATTGTTAGAATAACCTGAGGCTCAATTCCAAATTCTCTCTGTATATCTCTTCCAACCAAAAGGTTAAATTTCTGGTCAGTGCCTCCAAGTTCAACATCGGATTCTATTGCAACAGAATCCATTGCCTGTGCAAGTGGATAGAGTAATTCATGCATGCTGATTGGTTCACCTGCTTTGAAACGTTTTGTAAAATCATCTCGTTCAAGCATTCTTGCCACGGTATATTTTGCGCTAAGTTTAATAACGTCCTCAAATGACATTTTTGATAGCCATTCGGAATTATAAACTATCCTGGTTTTTTCTCTGTCAAGAATTTTTGAAGCTTGTTCGAAATAAGACTGACCATTAACCCTTGTCTGTTCAAGAGTTAAAGGCGGGCGGGTGGAATTTCTTCCTGAAGGATCACCAATCATCCCGGTAAAATCACCAATAATTAAAATTGCCTGGTGGCCAAGTTGCTGAAATTGGGCAAGCTTTCTAAGTACTACTGAATGACCGATATGTAAATCCGGTCTTGTTGGATCGCAGCCAAGTTTTATTTTTAACGGGAAATTTTCTTTTAAGCTTTTTTCTAGTTTCCTGATTAATTCTTCTTCGGGAATGATTTCAGATGCACCTCTTCTGATTAAATCCATCTGTTCATTCAATGGGGGGAACAATATTTTAGTGCTGTTCAATTCTTATTTTATCCTATAAATACCTTAATAATTTTTTTTGAATTATGTTTTAATATTTAATTCTCTTTTCCTGTTCTCTCTGAAAATCCTTTTTGGCAATATCTTCACGCTTATCGTAAATCTTTTTACCTTTAACAATTGCTATTTCAACCTTTACAAGATTCTTTTTCAAATAAACTCTTAAAGGAATAATTGTCAATCCCTTTTCTTTAACTTTATTAAAGAGTTTTCTAATCTCGTTGCTTTTCAGGAGTAATTTTCTATCACGCAACGGGTCATGATTTTCATAACTGCCCTGATCGTAATTACTGATGTGACAGCTATGTAACCAAACTTCACCTTTTTCAATTGATGCATAGCTATCAATCAGATTAATTTTGCCCTGTCTAATAGATTTAACTTCAGTTCCCTGAAGCACGATACCGGCTTCATAAGTATTTATTATAAAATACTCGTGATTGGCTTTCCGGTTGACGACGATATTTTTTTCTTCTATTGCCTCAGGCATTTTTATTTTGGAGGTCTAAACTTATTCTTAAATCAAAAAAAAATCAAGAAATACACATAGTATTTAAAAAAAAAATGAATCATTCCCAAACCTATTTAACATTTTTAATGACAGATTTTAAGAAATATGCTAAATTGAGCACAAATAATTTGAGGAATACATGCTTGCTATTCAAAAGAAGTTAACCAATACGTTTTACTCAATCCTAAGCCTGCCCTCTACTGCTATGGGATTTGCACTTTGTATTCAAATTTCAGCGCTTAGCTGGATTCTAAAAACTAAGTATAATCTTGATATTCATGAAATCGGTTTTGTCTGGGCTGCCGGACCATTAGCAGGAATTCTCGGTCAACCAATAGTTGGACTTATAAGTGATAAAGTTTGGTTCTGGGGTGGAAGAAGACGTCCTTTCATAATTATTGGTGCAACCTTAGCCTCTTTAATGCTTTTAGCTTTACCAAACATTGATAAAATAAATGACTTCTTCGGCATTGGTAGTTTAATTGTTGTTGCACTGATTGTTGCATTAAGTTTGGATCTTGCGATTAATATAAGTTTCAATCCAACCCGTTCAATTATTGCGGATGTTACCCCTGATGGTGTACCAAGAACAAAAGGTTATACATGGATGCAGACTATTTCTGGTTCCTTTGGTGTTGCCGCATATTTTATTGGTGCCGTTATTGGCAACTATGAATTAATTTATATTGGTGTGTTCATTGTATTTTTCTGTTCAATTATTCCGCTTTTCTTTATAGAAGAACCTAAAGTTTTACAGGTTGAAGAAAAATCTGATAAAGAAGAAGTGAAAAAAACAACTACTCAATGGGGTCAGCTTATTCGTTTATACTTAGCGCATGGTTTCTCCTGGATTGGAATACAGACTATGTTTGTTTACATCATTGCTTATATCACGCAAAAAATATATCTGGTTGAAGACGTTCGTCAGCAGTTGACTCCTGAAATGTCTGATCAGATAGGCCAGGTAATTTCGATTTCTTTTTTGATCTTAAATGCTGTCGGTTTTATTCTTCCTGCTTTAGTACTTGAACCCATCACAGAAAAACTTGGAAGGGTAAAAACTCATTTATCCTGTGTAGCTATTATGGCTTTAGGGTATTTTGGAATCGTTGCTTTTGTAAAGTCTGCTATCATGTTATATATTTTTATGGCTATATGTGGAATCGGGTGGGCAGCAGTTGTTTCACTTCCGTTTGCAATAATGTCTGAGAAGGTTGATAAAAGCAGGATGGGTTTCTTTATGGGAATATTTAATTTGTCTGTGGTTATACCTCAATTAATTGCCAGTCTTGTCCTGGGAACGGTGATTCAAAATGTAGCAGATAAGAATATTATTTTTATCATAAGCGGGGTCACACTTGCAATTTCTGCAGTATTATGGGTATTGATTAAGGAAGACAAAAAATCTGCAGAAAAAATTGTAGCTCCAGCTTCACATTAGAAAAATTTATTATGAGACAGAAACAAATAAATTTTTATGAAGTTAAAATGGTGAATGAATTAAATAATAAAATATGGAGAGAAAATGTTTAGAAAGAGTTTGATTCTACTGATAACAGTTTTTATTTGCGGACAAATATTTCCACAGGAAAGAAAATCCGTTGCCGTTACTGTTTATAACCAGAACATTGGGATTGTTAAGGACGTACGTAACCTCGATATTAAATCAGGTAAATCGGAAATAGAAATTCGAGATGTTGCACAGATGATTGACCCGACAAGCGTTCATATAAATCTTGATGGTGAAGTTATTGAGCAAAATTATAAATATGATTTGGTCAACTTTGACAAAATACTTCAGAAGTATATCGATAAGGATATTCAATTAATTTCCGAAACGGGTGAAATGCTTGAAGGTAAACTTCTTTCAAATTATGGCGGACAAATAGTTCTGCAGAAAAAAGAAGGTGGTTTACTGATGATACCTAACACCGGTAAATACAGATTTAATGTAAGTTCGCTGCCTGAAGGTTTAATTACAAAGCCAACTTTAGTTTGGCTCGTAAATTCTTCGCAATCTAAAAAACAGGATGTGGAAATATCTTACCAGACCTCAGGATTTAACTGGCACGCAGAATATGTTGCAGTACTGAATGAGAATGATTCTAAGCTTGATCTAAATTCCTGGGTTAGTGTTGAAAATAATTCCGGGGCAACATATGATAATGCTTTGTTAAAGCTGGTAGCCGGTGATGTCAATCTCGTACGTCCAACTCTATATGCAACAGATGAAGTAAGACTATACAAAACTGAAAGTGTTCAGGCGGGTCAGCAGTTTGAAGAAAAAGAATTTTTCGAATATCATATTTACAACCTTGAAAGACCGACAAATCTTGCCAATAACGAAACTAAACAAATTTCGCTTTTCGGAGCTTCCAACGTAAATATTACGAAAAAGTTTTTATACAAAAGCGGACAGAGATATTGGAACAATTCTAGTTCTACAGGAAAAGTTTCTGTTGTTGTTGAATTTGAAAATAAAGAGAACAATAACCTTGGTGTACCGATGCCTAAAGGAAAAGTAAGAGTGATGAAATCTGATGGAAAATCAATTGAGTTTGTTGGTGAAGATATGATTGATCATACTCCGCGCGAAGAAAAGGTTAAACTGAAAATTGGAGATGCATTTGATATTGTTGTTGAGGAAACTCAGACTGAATTTAAAAAGATTTCTGACAAGGTAAATGAACAATCCTTTGAAATCAAAATTAAGAACAGGAAAAAAGAGGATGTTGTTGTTGAAGTTGAAAGGTATCTTGGGTTGAACTGGGATTTGATTGGCTCTTCAATTGAACATCAAAAGAAAGATGCGCAGAATATTACATTCAAAGTTCCTGTTAAAAAGAACGATGAGAATGTTTTGAAATTTAAGGTTAGATACTCATATTAAACTATTGGAAGTAGTGAGAGAATTAATCTTTCACTACTTCTTAATTTCTTACTGCACCAAATCACAAATTCTCCAAAATTATTTCCAATTGATTGACAAATAAAATTTCTTTCCATTAATTATTATAAACACCAGATGTGTGGAAAAATCTTGTTGATAAAAATAAATGCGAAAGGAATTTATTTGTTGAAAACACTGATAATTGAAAATGATGAGGGAATGATTTCATTTCTATCAGGTACTTTAAAGAAAGAAAAATATAAAGTAATAATAGCAGGGAATAAAAAATCGGGATTGATAATAGCCAACCGTGAAAAACCAAATCTTATTCTTTGCAGTCTTAAAGGAAAAGAGATTGATGGATTAGAAGTCCTCTCCGAAATCAGAAATAATAATTCTTTACTTTCAACTATTTTTATTTTTATTGCATCTAAAACAGAGAGGACTTTATACAGGCAGGCAATGGAGAATGGGGCAGACGATTATTTAACCACTCCTTTAACCAAAAAAGAATTGCTGAATGCAGTTTCTTCGAGATTGAAAAGACAGGAAGCAATAAAGAAATATTTATCATCATTATTAAAGCAAAAATGGAGCGGCATTCAATCTGAAGAAAAGAACTTAGAAGATGAAGTTTTGGAAAAACTGGATCTGGATGATAAGATACTTGTTGATTCTGATGAACGACATAAGCTTATCAAAGTAAGAACAATCAAGATGATCAATTCAGTCGGTGATTATTCAAAGATAATGACCTTTGACGGCAGCAGATTTTTTTTCAGAAGACCAATGAAAGAATGGGAAGAGATTTTGCCTGTTAATAATTTTATCAGGATTCACAGATCGACAATAATAAACCTTGATTATGTAGATAAGTTAATTAGAACATCCAACCGTGTTTTTAATGTATTTCTAAAAAATGAATCAAAACCTGTAAATATGAGCAGACGATACAGCATAAAATTCAAGGATAGATTTTCTAAATGAAATATTACCAGACCATTTATCTTATTATTGGGCCACTAGTCGCATTTAGCTTGTATATTCATTTTTAGGCTTTATATTTAATTAAAGTTAACAATGAGAGACGCTGTGAAATTGTGTAATAAATTAAATTGTTAATTGATTGAAAAGTTCTTAAATGCCATTTTCATGGCGACCCCTCAGCCCCATCGGAAAGGTTAATCTTCTTTTTAGATGATTTGCTTAAACCCGGTGGGGTTTTTTATTTTCAATATAATCTTGCAGATACCACTAATCTTCAATTATCTTTAACCATAATGAATCTTTCATATAAACAACATTTTAAAAATACGGCTTTGTTAGCTTATCCTGTTGTAATTGGTCAGTTAGGTCATATGATGATGGGAGTTGTTGACAGCTTAATGATTGGAAGAGTTGGAGCAGTACCTTTAGCGGCATCAGCAATAGCTAATGGTTTATTCTTTCTGATTTTTGTAATTGGATTGGGTGTTACATTTGCAATTTCTCCTTTGGTTGCTATTGCTTCAAGTGCAAACAAACCGGATGAATGCAGCAGCCTTGTTAAACAAGGATTGCTTGTGAATACTGTATTCGGTGTAATCCTTTGTATTGTACTTATTATTTGTGCTGATTTGATTTTTTACCTTAATCAGCCGGTGAATGTTGCAATTGCAGCGGCATCATACCTGAGAATAATTGCATATTCAATTCTGCCATTAATGATCTTTCAGACTTTCAAACAGTTCATTGAAGGTTTATCTGTTATGATGCCTGCAATGGTTATTACAATTATTGCAAACCTGTTTAATGCATTTGGTAACTGGTTGTTTATTTACGGCAAGTGGGGCTTTCCGTCTCTTGGTCTCGATGGTGCAGGAATATCAACTTTAATCAACAGAATATTTATGGCTGTGGCAATAATTTGGTATGTTTTAAAAAGTAAACGTTATAAAGAATATAACCTGCTGAACATTGAAAAAGTAAATCTTACGATGATGAAAAAAATTCTTAATCTCGGTTTACCAAGCGGCATCCAGTATTTTTTTGAAGTAGGTGCCTTTGCTTTCGGTTCAGTTATGGTTGGATGGATCGGTACAATTCAATTGGCTGCACATCAGATTGCAATGAATCTTGCTTCAATTACTTATATGGCAATAACAGGAATTTCTTCTGCAGCAGCAATACGAGTAGGCAACGGAGTAGGATCAGAAAACATAATTGAAACGAGAAGAGCAGGATTTTCAGCTTTAATATTGGGAGCAGGATCTATGTTAATTTTTGGTTGTGTTTTTATAATTCTTAAAAATTTTCTTCCGACGCTTTACATTGATAATCCTGAAGTAATTTCAATTGCGTCTGTACTGCTCGTATTCGCAGCGATATTCCAGGTGTTTGATGGTTCTCAGGCTGTTGGTCTAGGAATCCTTAGAGGATTAATTGATGTGAAAATTCCGACAATTATTACTTTTACTGCATATTGGATAATTATGATTCCGACCGGATATGCATTTGCTTTTATTTTAAACATGGGTGTAAACGGAATCTGGTTAGGATACGTTTTAGGATTAGCGACCTCTGCAATATTACTAAATACAAGATTTAATTTAAGAAGCAAGAAAAAAATTCGACTATAATTTTAAATTAAATTTTTCTTTCATTTTTTTTATCTTCTCATACAAAGAAAAGAATTATAGGTGCAATATGTTCAAAAAAGGCTTGGTAATCATTTTATTCTTTGTAAATATGATTGCTGCCCAGGATACCTGGATCAGAATTAATCAGCTTGGATATTTAAATAAATCTATCAAGGTTGCGGTTCTTATTTCAAAGCAAAAAGTTAACCCGACATTTTTTGAAATCTGTGATGCTTTAACTGGTAAATCAATCTGGCAGGGGCAATCAATAAAAAATTACGGCGCTTACGGCAACTTCACCTCAAGCTTCAGATTAGACTTTACCCCATTTCAGGAAGATGGAGCATATTATTTAAGAGTCGGAGAAATCAGATCACCAAACTTTAGAATTGCTAATGATGTATATGATGGCACTGCAGATTTTCTTTTGAAATATATGAGGCACCAGCAAAGTGGTTATAATCCTTTTTTAAAAGATTCCTGTCATACTCATGACGGTTATATTATTTATCATCCTAAACTTGATTCCACACATATGAATGCATTTGGCGGATGGCATGATGCTACGGATTATCTTCAGTATGTAACAACTTCTGCAAATGCTGTCTTCCAGTTACTTTTTGCTTATCAGCAGAATCCGAAATACTTTAAAGATTTATATGATAAAAATGGTGATCCGGGAGCAAATGGAATTCCTGATATTCTTGACCAGGCAAAATGGGGATTGGATTGGTTATGTAAAATGAATCCTACTCCTAATTTAATGTTCAATCAACTTGCAGATGACAGAGACCATAAAGGTTTCAGGTTACCAAATAAAGATACTGCAAGTTATGGCAAAGGTTTGGAAAGACCGGTTTATTTTTGCTCGGGTGAACCGCAGGGTGTTTTTAAGTATAAAAACAGAACTACAGGTATTGCTTCCACTGCAGGGAAATATGCGTCTGCATTTGCTCTCGGTTCAAGAATTTTAAAAAAATATTATCCTGAATTTGCAGAGCTCATTAAGAAAAAAGCTGCAGCTGCTTATGAACTCGGTAAAAAATATCCAGGAGTTTGCCAGACTGCTCCGTGTACTTCGCCTTATTTTTATGAGGAAGATAATTATGTTGATGATATGGAATTAGCAGCCATTCAACTTTATGATATTAGTTCTAACAAAAAATATTTCGAGGATGCTGTTAAATTCGGTAAAATGGAAACTGTAACTCCCTGGATGGGTGCAGATACTGCAAAACATTACCAGTGGTATCCATTTTTAAATCTTGGTCACTACTTTCTTGCAAAAGGACAAACTAGTGCTTCGGGTCAGTTTAAACAGTTTATGCAGAAGGGAGTTGATCTTGTTTATGAAAAAGGAAAATCAAATCCTTTCTTAATCGGAATTCCTTTTATCTGGTGTTCTAATAATTTAGTAGCTGCTATGCTCACACAGTCAAGGTTACTTGCAGAAATTAACGGTGAATCAAAATATCTTGAAATGGAAGCGGCATTACGGGATTGGTTGTTCGGCTGCAATCCCTGGGGTACAAGTATGATAATCGGCTTACCTGATTATGGAGATTACCCTGAAGATCCTCATTCATCAATACAAATAATTACTAAAAGAAGGATTGACGGAGGATTAGTTGACGGCCCGATTTATTCTTCCATATTTAATTATCTAAAAGGATTAACACTGTCTGTACCGGATGAATATGCAGATTGCCAGCCAGGCAGAATTGTTTATCATGATGATTATGGTGATTATTCAACCAACGAACCGACGATGGATGGAACAGCAAGCCTTACATATTATCTTTCTGAAATGCAAAACGAAGGAGTAACATCTAAAACTTCTTCAGGTTTTTATGAATATGATGAAGGTGGAATAATTCGAACCGACAGAACAAAGAAAGTAATTCATCTTGTATTTACTGGTGGAGATTATGGTGAAGGGGGAGAAACTATCCGTAAAGTTCTCAGGAAACATAAAGCAAAAGCAATGTTTTTCTTTACTGGTGATTTCTACAGGAATAATAAATTTGCCCCGGTTATTTACGGTTTGAAAAACGATGGACATTATCTAGGCGCTCATTCGGATAAACATTTGTTGTATGCTCCTTGGGAGAATCGTGATTCTTTGTTAGTTACAAAAGAAGAATTTCTGAACGACCTTAAGAACAATTATGCTGAGATGGAGAAATTTTTTGTTGAAAAAAAAGCAGCAAAGTATTTTATGCCGCCATATGAATGGTTCAACCAAAAAATTAGCGACTGGTGCAGGGAAATAGGAATTCAATTAATTAATTATTCACCCGGCACTTCCTCTAATGCTGATTACACAACACCGGATATGAAAAACTATTTGAGCAGTGATGCTATCTATAAAAAAATTCTTGATTACGAAGCCAATAATAAAGACGGATTGAACGGTTTTATCCTGTTAACTCATATTGGAACTCATCCGGACAGAACAGATAAATTTTATAAAAAGCTTGATAGTTTATTAACTGCATTAAAGAAGCGCGGGTACAGTTTTACTGTGATGGAATAGATTAACTTCTTTTAGTTAGAATGAAATATAATGTCGGTGTAAAATATTTATTAAGAATACCTGCATCGTCATTTGCGGATTTTTTTACAAGGGAATCTATTCTGAGTTTTTTACAAGATTGCAGGAGGAATATGTGGAATTTGCTCCACAGGATTCCTTTTGGATTTGTGAATAATTCTTTTACAACTAATGTTGTAAGTATTCTCATTTCAAATTCTTTATAAAACAAATCATATATTTTTGTAAGCGAAAAAAGCCGGGCAATATCTTTCCTGTTGCTGTCTTCACTTCGGACTACCGGAAGAATATATTTTCTAAGAATATTTCTGCTCATTACGGAAACAAACGGAAATCCCCAGTGCGGATCACTGATTAAGTTAAAGACCGACAATTTATTTGGTGTACTTAAAAATATTATTCCGGATTTTTTTAACAGGCACGATAAGCATGGAATGAATTCAGATGTAATTTCAAGATGCTCAATTACATCCTGAAGAATGATTAGATCAAATGAAGCCGGTTTAAAAGGAAGACTTAGGGCATCGCTCATAACGAATATTCGCTTAGCATTTTTTTTACTTTCAATTAATTCATGTTGTGTTCTGTCCATACTTACAACGAAATTTAATGTAGCAAATACAGCAGATGTACCACCGGCACCGCAACCGATATCAAGCACACTAAGGTTTTCACATTTTATAAATTTTTCAACCAGCGTTTTAACAAATTCACCTCTTTCCTGAGATAGGGAATCAGCTTTTGTCCACAATTCAGGTTTATTAATTAACGGCATTAATGTCATCAGCTTTTTCCCAGCTAATCTTTCTGCTGAAGGTAGCTCTCAGGTAATGAATAACAAGAAATATTTCATAGCAGGACTGCAAGAAGATTATTTCATGCAACTCAAACTCAACTCCAAATCGCTTCATATACTTTTTAACAATAAAAATATCCATTAGTAACTTTATTAAGAAAGGAATTATGAAATAAATGGATATAAAACTCAGAAAGACTGAACCGAGTGATAATAAATTAGTAAAATGCCAAAGTCCTAAGATTAACTGATGTCTGAACAGGTAGTGATTTGATGTAGAAGTATGTCTTTTTTTTTGATGGAAGTATTCAGTTAAAGTGGATTCTGAATTTGAAAAAACAAAAGTGCCGGGTTCAGTTAGAATTCCTATTTTCAATTTATTCTTTACGGCTTCTCTTAGTAATAAATCATCATCACCGCTTATTGTTTCAACAGTATTTTTATAACCGCCGAGTTTTATGAATGATTCTTTCTGAAAACCAAGACTTCTTGCCGCGGTAGAATAGGGAAGACCAAGATTTGCAATACCAAATGTTAAAATTTCTGTTCTCAGGTTTTCAAAACAAGATAACAGGCTAACAAAGTTTTTTCCCTTATTGATTGGGCAAATACCGAACGCAAAATTAAATCCGAGGGAAAACATATTTGAAAATCCTTTTAACCAGTTTTTGCTTACAATACAATCCCCGTCGGTAATTATTATATAGGGAAACTTTGCCGAAGCAATTCCAAATTCCAATGCGCCTTTTTTACCGGGATAAATTTTATTCTTAGCTTTAATCAGTCTGAAATTCTGATAGGATTGAATTGAATGTTGAATAATTTGATAACTGCCGTCATCCGAAGAGTCATCAACGAATACCACTTCAAATTTCTTCGTCGGATAATCAAGTTCACCTAAAGAAATTAATAACGCAGGTAAATTTTTACTTTCATTTTTAACGGCAATGATTATTGAAATACTTACTTCAGATTCAATTAGAACTGGTGATTTCGTAAATAATGTCTTAAGTCCATATAACAGGAAAAAATTTAAAATCAGAAAGGCCAGGACGACTATAACTATCAAACTTAGTATCATTTATACCTGTATAAAACTTTAAAACCTTGGGCGAAATTTAATAAATGATAGGTAAAATATTGTCTGTTTGGGAAATTTTTTTTTTAGAAGAATTGTGCGTCTTAGGCAATAGTTCATTTTTAGCAAAAATATTTTAAAAATATTTATCAAAATAA